>JANXRO010000209.1 GCA_025356765.1 Hyphomicrobiales bacterium
GTTTTGGGCCGCGTGAAAAATGACAAACTGCACTATCAAGCCGTCAACGCTTGCATCTTGTTTCTGGGCCAAATTCACGGCTGTGAATTGATCACGGTTGACGATCTCAAAGTGGGCGGCAAGCTTCACCCCATCCAACAGGCCATGGTGAAACACCATGCGTCTCAATGTGGGTTTTGCACGCCAGGGTTTGTCATGTCACTTTTCGCCTTGGCCCATGAAAACCCATCGCCCACGCGCCCCGATGTTGTAACCGCCATTGCTGGAAATCTATGCCGCTGCACCGGATACAAACCCATCATCGATGCAGGGATTGAAGCCTGCAAAGATTTGGCGGATCACTGGTGCACCCAAGAACAGGTAACTGTAGCGACATTGGAAAAAATTCAAAACACTGATTTTTATTGTGGAACGCCGCAAAGCTTTTTTGCAGCACCCGCCAACACCGATGCTTTGGCAAAACTTGTGGCTGAAAATCCTCATGCTCGCGTGGTCTCCGGCGCAACCGATGTGGGCCTGTGGGTCACCAAACAATTCAGGGATTTTCCACAAATTATTTATACAGGCCGCGCTGATGATTTTTCAAAAATCATTGATAAGCCAGACCATCTTTCCATTGGCGCTGGTGCAACCTATTCAAACGCCCTTCATGCACTTTCGAACTTGGCGCCTGATGTGGGCCAAGTGATGCTTCGACTGGGTTCGGCCCAAGTGCGCAATTCCGGCACCATCGGTGGCAACATTGCCAATGGCTCGCCCATTGGTGATATGCCGCCCATGTTAATTGCACTTGATGCACAGCTTGAATTGCTTCACGGCGGTGCCACGCGCCGCATGCCGTTGGAAAATTTCTTCATTGAATATGGCAAGCAAGATCGCGCACAGGGCGAACTTGTGGCGCGCATCGACATTGCAAAACTTCAACCCCACCAACATTTCAAAGCCTTCAAAATATCCAAGCGTTTTGATCAAGATATTTCTGCCGTGTTGGGTGCATTCTTATTCATGATGAATGGTGACATCATTCAAGATGTGCGCATCGCTTTTGGTGGCATGGCAGCAACGCCCAAACGCGCCACAAAAACTGAAAATGCGTTGCGTGGGCAAACGCTGGTGGAAGCCTTGAAAATCAAACTGGATGATTATCAACCCATTTCGGATATGCGCGCTTCAGCCCAATATCGTATGGAAACCGCTCAAGGTCTTCTCACTAAAGCATTGCTGGAATTGCAGGGTGCAACCAACACGCGGGTGCTGGCATGCTGAACACAGTTGGCAAGCCATTGGCCCATGACAGCGCCGAAAACCACGTTGCTGGCGATGCGATCTATATTGATGACATGCCTGAAATTGAAGGCACACTTCATGTGGCACCAGGATATTCACCCAAAGGCGCTGTGGGAAAAATCACCAAGCTTGATCTTGATGCCGTGCGCAAAGCCAAAGGCGTTGTGGCTGTTTATGTGGCAAGCGACATTCCCCATAAAAATGATTGCAGCCCAGTGATGGGCGATGATCCCATTCTGGCCAAGGGGGAAATTCAATTTCATGGGCAAGTTATTTTTGCCGTTGTGGCCAAAACGCGCGATGCCGCAAGACGCGCCGCAAAGCTTGCCTTTATCGAGATCGCAGCACAAAAACCCGTGGTCAGTGTTGAAGATGCACTTCATTTTACAACATCAGATTTGCTGGAACCCTATGCCTTCAACAGCAAGGGTTTAAAATCCGGCCTCAAAGCATCAGCCCATCGTCATTCCGGAACGCTGGTGATTGGTGGCCAAGAACATTTTTATCTGGAAGGCCAAGTGGCCTATGCCATCCCCCAAGAAAATGGCGGCATGCATGTGCATTCTTCAACGCAACACCCCACAGAAATTCAACATTGCGTGGCCGCCATGTTGGGCTTGGATGATGCGCGTGTAACCTGTGAATGTCGGCGCATGGGGGGCGGCTTTGGCGGCAAAGAAAGCCAGGCTGCACAATGGGCAGCATTGGCCGCTTTGGCCGCGCATAAATTAAATTGCCCGGTCAAATGCAGGCTTGACCGTGATGATGATATGGTGATGACAGGCAAGCGCCATGATTTCATGGTGACCTATGATGTGGGTTTGGATAAAAATTTAAAACTCAGTGCCGTTAGCGTCGATTTTTTTGCCCGCTGCGGTTATTCGGCTGATTTATCAAATGCGATTTGTGATCGCACCATGTTTCATGCGGATAATGCCTATTATTATCCGCAATTTCATGTGGGCACACGCAGGCTCAAAACCAACACGGTTTCCAACACCGCGTTTCGCGGCTTTGGCGGGCCACAGGGAATTTTGTTTGCCGAGAATATGATTGAAACTCTGGCCATCAAACATGACATTGATGCCTTGGAGTTGCGCAAGAAAAATATCTATTCGCCGCGCAAAAACATAACACCCTATGGTCAAAAAATTATTGAACATAATTTAAGCGATATTATCAACACGCTTGAAAAATCATCGAATTATCAACAGCGCCGCAAACAAATCGCGGCCTTCAATGCGAAAAACCAAATTCTCAAAAAGGGTCTAAGCCTAACGCCCGTCAAATTCGGCATTTCATTCACCAACACGATGATGAATCAGGCAGGCGCTTTGGTGCATGTTTATGCCGATGGCTCGGTTCATCTCAATCATGGCGGCACAGAAATGGGCCAAGGGCTTTATCAAAAAGTGGCCCAGGTTGTGGCTGAAACCTTTGGCATTGATGTGGCCCATGTGGCCATCACGTCCACACGCACCGACAAAGTGCCCAACACATCACCAACCGCTGCATCATCCGGCGCTGATTTGAACGGCATGGCCGCGCAAAAGGCTGCACTTGCGATTAAAGCTCGCATGGCAACCCAAGCCGCCAAAATCTTAAAAGTAAAATCATCATCGGTGCTGTTCAAAAATGGTCAAGTTACCGCTGGCAAAAAATCAATCAGCTTTGCAGCGCTGGCCAAAGCCACTAAGGAAGCGCGCGTGTCGCTGTCTTCCACTGGTTATTACGCCACGCCAAAAATCCATTGGGATAGGGCCTCGGGGCAAGGCCATCCGTTTTTCTATTTCGCCAATGGCGCATCGTGCTCTGAAGTTTTGATTGATACATTAACAGGCGAGATGAAAGTAACCCGTGTTGATATTCTGCACGATGTTGGAAAATCTTTGAATGAGGCCATTGATAAAGGCCAAATTGAAGGTGGCTTTGTGCAAGGCATGGGCTGGCTCACCACAGAAGAATTGGTGTTTGATCACGAAGGCCGCCTGCGCACGCATGCCCCCTCAACCTATAAAATTCCTGCCGCATCCGACGTGCCGGAAGATTTTCGCGTGGCGCTTTATGATAGCCCCGGCAACAAGGCTGACACCATCTATCGCAGCAAAGCGGTGGGTGAACCACCGTTGATGCTGGCCGTTTCTGTGTGGTGTGCCGTGCTCAACGCTATTGCCAGTGTAAAGCCGGGCCATGTGCCGGCGCTGCAAGCACCAGCAACGCCCGAAGCCATTATGCGCGCCTTGAAGTTTGAAGGTGCGCCATGAGCCACAGTGTTATTGTGCGCATCATCAAGGCCGAAGGTTCAACGCCGCGCAATGCGGGTGCAGCCATGTTGGTCACACCCGCTGGCTTTAAAGGCACCATCGGCGGCGGCACGTTGGAATGGCTGGCCTTGGCCGAAGCCCAAAAACTTTTGGGCCAACCCAAAACCAAAAAGCAACTTCAAAAACATTTGGGCCCTGATCTGGGCCAATGTTGCGGCGGGCGCATAACCTTGGAATTTGAAAATTTCAGCGCGGATGAAACGCCTGAATTCCAACCCGATG
Source organism: Hyphomicrobiales bacterium (assembly GCA_025356765.1). GTDB lineage: Bacteria > Pseudomonadota > Alphaproteobacteria > Rhizobiales > Aestuariivirgaceae > Aestuariivirga. The sequence continues at coordinate 3,834 of JANXRO010000209.1, forward strand.
TGATTGAGAAAACCACGCTTCACCTCTGGGGTGCGGGCCATGTGGGCCGTGCGCTGGTGATGGCGCTGGCCCCTTTGCCCTTTGAAACCACGTGGTGGGATGTTCGCGAAAATGCCTTTCCAACCCATGTGCCTGAAAATGTCACCTGTCGCATCGGTGCGCCACCTGATATGCAATCCCAAGGGATTGTGCTGGTGATGACCCATTCTCACGCGCTGGATTTTGAAATCGTTGACTATGCCTTGCGCAATGAAAACTTCAGCCATGTCGGTCTGATCGGCAGCGACACAAAACGCGGCCGTTTTGTCAAACGTTTGCACGCAGCAAAAGTGAACACCGCTCGTTTCACCTGCCCCATTGGCCAAAAAACCATTGCTTCAAAACATCCAGCCGTCATCGCCGCGTCGGTTGCTGTGCAGCTGCTGGAATGGCAACAGATGTTGAAAACACAAACTTTGTCATCGGAAAACAAATTCGCTTCCCTTAAGGTGGTTTTATGAACTCTGGCGCGTCTCCGCTTTTACAGGCTGATCATATTGTAAAAATCTTCGGCACATTGCGCGCCAATGATGATGTTTCTTTATCTATCAAAGCGGGTGAAATTCATGCCTTGCTGGGTGAAAACGGGGCCGGAAAATCCACCCTTGTTAAAATGATCTATGGCGCATTGCAGCCAACGTCAGGAAAATTCATCTGGCAGGGAAAGCCCCTGGAAATTGCCAGTCCCGCGCAAGCGCGAAGCTTAGGCATTGGCATGGTGTTTCAACATTTCTCGTTGTTTGAAGCTTTAACCGCCGCTGAAAATATCGCCTTGGCCTTGCCCGGCAAATTTCAGATGAATGAGCTTTCATCCCGCGTCACCAAGCTTTCGGCTGATTATGGCCTGCCGCTTGATCCATCGGCCAGCATTGCCGATTTATCTGTGGGCCAGCGTCAGCGTGTCGAAATTGTGCGCTGTTTATTGCAAAACCCAAAACTGTTGATTTTGGATGAACCAACAAGTGTTTTAACCCCGCAAGAAGCCGAACAACTGTTCATAACCCTGCGCCGTTTGGCATCTGAAGGCTGTGCCATTTTATATATTTCGCATCGCTTGGAAGAGGTGCGTAAATTGTGTGACAGGGCAACGGTGCTGCGCCAAGGCAAAGTTGTGGCCACCTGCGATCCGCGCCAAGAAACCCCAGCCAGCATGGCGCGCATGATGGTGGGTTCAGATGTGATGCAGGTTCACGCTATCAGCGGAAACACAAAAGGCCCGGTACGCTTGGCGCTGCAAAAGCTTACCACTGCGGCCCAAGATAATTTCAGCGTGCAATTGAAGAACATCAATCTTGATGTTCATGGCGGCGAAGTTGTGGCCATCGCAGGTGTGGCAGGCAATGGCCAATCAGAATTGTTTGACGCTATTTCAGGAGAAATTCTGGCAGTTCAAAATAATGCCGTGCTGATGGATGGTGTTGCCGCGGGCCATGATGGTGTAACACTGCGCCGAAAACACGGTGCAGCCTTCGTTCCGGAAGAACGCTTGGGCCATGCCGCCGTGCCCAATTTTGTGCTTTCCAACAACGCCATTTTAACGCGCCATGGCACGGATGCAGATCTTGCCAGCCGCGGCATTATCAACAGTGCAATAGCGTTTAAAATTGCCGACCAAGTGATCAAGGCTTTTGATGTGCGCAAAGGCAAGGTTGATCCTGAAGCGCGTTCACTATCTGGTGGCAATTTGCAAAAATTCACGGTGGGCCGCGAGCTTGATCGAAAGCCCAACATTCTGGTGGTCAACCAACCCACATGGGGAGTTGATGCGGGTGCCGCCGCCACTATCAGGCAAGCCTTGATTGATCTGGCAAAATCAGGTGCAGCCGTTTTGGTGATCAGCCAAGATTTGGACGAGATTTTTGAAATTGCAGATCGCATTGCCGTCATTTCGCGCGGCCAGCTTTCTGAAGCCTTGCCCGCCAAAACCTATACACTGGAAAAAATTGGCCTGTTGATGGCGGGCGCACATGAGGTTTCACATGCGGCTTGATCTTGAAAAACGCAGTGACCGGTCATCGCTCATGGCGCTGTTGTCGCCCATCATTGCTGTGGCCTTAACGCTGTTGTTTGGCGCCATTGTGTTTTGGCTTCGCGGCGTTGATCCGCTGCATGGCCTTTATGTTTATTTCATTCAACCGATGACAGATGAATGGTCGCGCGAAAAGCTTATTGTTAAGGCAACACCCTTGGTGTTGATGGGCGCTGGCTTGGCCTTAAGCTATAAGGCCAACATTTGGAACATTGGTGCCGAAGGCCAATTTGTTATGGGCGCTTTGGCGGCAGGTGCTGTGCCTGTGCTTTTTCCAACGTGGCAAAGCCCAGAGGTAATGGTGGTGATGTTGCTCGCAGGCTCACTCGGTGGGCTGTTGTGGGCGTGGATCCCCGCCGTTCTCAAAGTGAAATTTCACGCCAATGAAATTTTAACATCCCTCATGTTGGTTTATGTGGCACGCTTGGTGTTTGATTGGCTGGTGCGTGGGATCATGCGTGATCCCAAGGGAATGAATTTTCCCAAATCTGTGCGCTTTGAAGGTTGGCAACGCCTGCCCAGCTGGGGCGATGTGCATTTGGGCGCATTGTTTGCCCTTGTTGCAGCGCTGGCCTTGGCGTTTGTGATGTATCGGATGTTGAAAGGCTTTGAACTGCGCACTTTAGGTCTTGCTCCGCGTGCGGGTCGCTTTGCGGGCTTTTCGGCTGACAAGGCCGTGTATTTCTGTTTTGCGGTGTCGGGTGCCATGGCAGGCCTTGCTGGTGCAACAGATGTAATGGGTGTCGCCCATCAATTGCAAACTCCCTATGAGCCAAACTATGGTTTTGTTGCCATCATTGTGGCCTTTTTGGGAAGGCTTAATCCGATAGGTTCCATCATTGCGGGCTTGCTTTTGGCCATCACTTTCATTGGTGGCGAGGCGGCACAGGCAACGCTTCATATTCCTGACAAAATTGCCAAAGTGTTTCAAGGCGTTTTGCTGTTTTTCGTTTTGGCCTGCGACACGCTGATTTTGTATCGCATCAAATTAAGAGCAAAAAAATAATGGATCAGTTTTTAGCAATCGCCATCACCATCATCACCGCGTCCACGCCCTTGTTGATTGCGGGTTTAGGCGAATTGGTGGTGGAACGTTCTGGCGTTTTGAATTTGGGCGTTGAAGGCATGATGGTCATGGGCGCTGTGTGCGGCTTTGGCGCTGCCTATGCCACGGGCAATCCTTATCTGGGCATAGTGGCATCCATTTTTGGCGGCGTGTTCATGGCGCTGTTGTTTGGCTTTTTAACCCTCACGCTTCTGGCAAACCAAGTTGCAACGGGGCTTGCCATAACGCTTTTGGGCTTGGGCCTATCAGCCTTGATCGGTGAAAGCCTGGTGGGCCAACCCATTGCGCGCCTGCCCAATTTTCATGGGATTGATATTTTGATCATCTTCTCGTTCATTTTAACGGCCTTGGTCAGCTATATGCTGTTTCGCACAAGGGCAGGCTTGGTCATCCGCGCGGTGGGCGATAATCATGCCTCGGCCCATGCCATGGGCTTTGGGGTGATTGCCGTGCGCTATGCTTGCGTGGTGTTTGGTGGTGCCTGTGCGGGGCTTGCGGGGGGCTATCTTTCACTGGCCTATACGCCCCAGTGGGTTGAAAACATGACAGCGGGCCGCGGCTGGATCGCTTTGGCCTTGGTGGTTTTTGCCACATGGTTGCCCGGCAGGCTTCTGGTGGGCGCATATTTATTCGGCGCAATTTCAATTTTGGCCTATATTGTGCAAACCTTTGCCTGGGGCATTCCATCGCAGCTATTGTCTTCGCTGCCCTATCTTGTCACAGTGGCTGCACTTGTGGTCATCTCAGGCAATCGGCAGCTTATGCGGGCAAACACGCCAACCTGCCTCGGTCAGTCATTCGTGCCTGATCGATAACGGAACATTCCGCAAAAGTTGTAGACTTTTGCGATTAGAATTTTTCGACTAAGAAATAAAAAGAAAAAGAATAATGGGTGTAACGGAACTATCAAACGGAGAGAATGACAAATGAAAAAACTATTATTATCTGCAGCCGTGTTGGCTATGGCCCTGGGCTCAGCCACGGTTTCAGCCAATGCCGCTGACAAATATAAAGCCTGTTTTGTTTATCTTGGCGCCATTGGCGACTTTGGTTGGACATACCAACACAATGAAGCCAGAAAGCAAGTTGATGCTGAATTGGGCGACAAGGTTGAAACTGTCTATGTTGAAAACGTGGCAGAAGCAGATAGCGCTGGCGCCATTGAACGTTTGGCCCGTGATGGGTGCAAAATCATTTTCACAACATCATTCGGTTATATGGAGCCAACGCTGGAAGTTGCTGCCAAATATCCAGATGTAAAGTTTGAACACGCAACAGGCTTTAAAACCGCTCCGAACGTCACAACCTATAACGCCAAGTTCCATCAAGGCCGTTATGTGTTGGGCCAAATTGCTGCCAAAATGTCAAAAACTGGCACTGCTGGCTATATTGCATCATTCCCAATTCCTGAAGTTGTGGCCGGCATCAATGCGTTTATGCTGGGCGCGCAATCGGTTAATCCAAACTTCAAGATCAAGATTGTTTGGGCCAACACATGGTTTGATCCGGGCAAAGAAGGTGACGCTGCGAAAGTTCTGTTCAGCCAAGGTGCTGACATCATTGCCCAGCACACAGACTCTGCTGCCGCAATCACTGTGGCTGAAGAACAGGGCAAGCTTGGTTTTGGTCAATCATCAGACCAAATTAAGTTCGGCCCCAAAGCCCAACTGACGGCCAATCTTGATAACTGGGGCCCTTATTATGTGCGCCGGATCAAGGCCGCCATGGATGGTTCTTGGAAAACGCAATCCTCTTGGGATGGCATGGCTGAAGGCACTGTGAAATTAGCACCCTTCACCAACATGCCAGATGATGTGGCCAAAATGGCCGCAGCAACAACAGCCGATATTACGTCTGGCAAGCTTGATCCATTTGGTGGCAAAATCACCAAGCAAGATGGCACGGTTGTAGACAAGGTTGATGATGGCATGATCTTGGGCATGAATTGGTACGTTAAAGGCATCGACGACCAATTGCCGAAGTAACAAACAAACAGCCCTCATCGCAAAGCTGCGATGGGGGTTTCCGCCTTCGCGGGGATGACGAAGCGAGAGAGCATTAAAACTAAATCCATGGATCCCTTCCTTCTTGAATGGCTAAACATCCTTGTGCGCTGGGGCCATCTTGTTGCTGGCATCGCGTGGATTGGCACATCATTTTATTTTGTAGCCCTTGATCTTTCGCTGCGCAAAGCCAATGCCATGCCCCAAGGCGTTATGGGCGAGGCATGGGAAGTGCATGGTGGTGGCTTTTATCATGTGCAAAAATATGTCTCTGCCCCGCCCGATCTGCCGCCAAATTTAATATGGTTTAAATGGGAAGCTTATCTGGCGTGGATCACCGGCTTTCTTCTGCTCATCATTCAATATTATATTCAAGCTGATCTTTATCTGGTCGACCCATCTGTCATGGCACTCACCTCATGGCAGGCCATTGGCATTTCGGTGGGTTCCCTTCTTGCAGGTTGGTTCATTTATGATCAATTGTGCAAATCCCCATTGGGCAAACACACAGGCTGGCTGGCGCTTTCAGTCTACGCGTTGATCATCGCTGCTGCCTATGGCTTCTCACATGTGTTTTCGGGTCGTGGCGCATTCATTCATGTCGGTGCATTTGTGGGCACGCTGATGGCGGCCAATGTGTTTGCGGTGATCATTCCCAATCAAGGTAAAATCACTGCCTCGCTTTTAAAGGGTGAAGTGCCAGATGTGAAATATGGCAAAATTGGCAAGCAACGCTCGCTGCACAACACCTATCTCACCTTGCCTGTGCTGTTTATGATGACAAGCAACCACTATGCCATCATCACCGGCAATGCCCACGCATGGGCCTTGGTGGGGCTTGTTGTTTTGGGCGGCGGCATCGCACGGCATTTTCTGTTGCGCCACGAAGTGGGCGATGAGATGGGTGAAATTGCGTGGACAATTCCTGTAATCGCCTTGGCTTTGATTGGCGCAATGTTTTTAACCCAGCCAACCCAAGGCCCGGCCTTGGCCATGAAGGTAACAGACGACGAGGCCTTTGCCATTGTTAAAAATCGCTGCTCTGCCTGCCATGCGGCAAACCCAACGGATGCAACCATCAAGCAAGCGCCCAAGGGCATTGTGTTTGCTTCCATTGACGACATGAAACGCTATGCCAAGCAGATTGAAACCCAGGCCGTGCGCAACCACGCCATGCCCATGGGCAACAAAACCGGCATGTTGCAAGAAGAGCGTGATAAACTTGGCGCATGGATACAAGCCCAATGAAACTGGCTGATGTGAACGCGTTGAGTGTTGAGGAATTTGAGGCAACTTTTGGCGATATTGCCGAACATTCAAAATGGGTGGCAACCAAAGCCTTCGCTTCAAAACCCTTTGCCAGCTGTGAAGAGTTGATCGCCGCTTTTCAAGCCGCTGTGATGAACGCAGGCAAGCCCCCACAATTGGCCTTGCTGAATGCTCACCCAGATTTGGCAACACGTGCAAAACTCACCACTGATTCAACCCGCGAACAGCAGGGTGTGGGCCTTGATTCACTAAGCCCGCAAGAATTTGAAATCTTCAACACGCTTAATCATCAGTACAAAGAGCAAAATGCCTTTCCATTTATTTTCGCTGTGAAGGGTGCCACCAAACAACAAATTCTCCAAGGGTTCCAAACGCGCATTCACAACGCCAAAGATGTTGAATTTAAAACCGCACTTGAACAAGTGTGCCGCATCATTCGTTTCAGGCTGCAGGATAAAGTGTTGCCATGAAGAAAATTCTGTTGGGCCAACTCGTGTCCTTTGGGCAGGAAGCCCACAATGTCATCCATGAAACCAAGGGTGCGATTGCGGTGGGTGATGATGGCCGCATTCTGTTTCGCGGGCCGCTTTCGCTTTTGCCGCGTGGCTTCGATCAATTCCCGCGTGAAGATCATGGCACCAAATTTCTCATGGCGGGTTTTATTGATCCGCATATTCATTTTCCGCAATATCGTATGTTGGCCGCCGCCGCCACTGATCTGCTCGATTGGTTGTCGCGCTATACATTTCCCGAAGAGGCACGCTATGCTGATGAAGCTTACGCCGATCAAGCCGCCCAGGTTTTTCTGAAACGCCTGTTTAAGCATGGCACAACAGGTGCCTTGGCCTTTTGCTCGTCACACAAAACCTGCGCCACAAGCCTTTTTAACGCAGCTGCTAAACACAACATGGCCATGATCACTGGCAAAACCATGATGAACCGCAATGCCATTGCGTCCGTGGAAGATAATGCCGAACAATCAGCCGAAGACACACTTGGCCTTCATGCCACCTTTCACAACAAGGGTCGGTTGCGCCATGCAGTCTCGCCACGCTTTGCCATCACATCCACAGATCATCAACTTCACCTTGCGGGCGAAGTTTTAAAAGCTTGTCCAGGCGCTTTGATGCAAACGCATTTGTCTGAAAGCGCAGCCGAAATCGCTTGGGTGAAATCACTCTTTCCAAATGATCAAGATTATACAGCAGTGTACGAGCGTTTTGGTCTGGTTACAGAACACAGCCTGTTTGCCCATGGAATTCATCTTTCACCGAGCGAAGTGCGCCGTTTAAGCGAAGCTGGTTCAAGCGTTATCCATTGCCCCACATCGAATAATTTTCTAGGTTCCGGCCTCATGTCCATGAACCATTTGAAAAATGTAAATATAGGCGTCGCCACAGATATTGGTGGCGGCACCAGCTATTCCATGCTGCAAACCTTGGGCGAAACCTACAAAGTGCAAATGCTGTGCGGGCGCAAATTAAAGGCCACAGAATTGTTCCACATGGCAACATTGGGCAATGCCCGCCGTTTGAAAATTGACCACGAAACCGGAAGCCTCGACATTGGCAAATTTGCTGATGTGATCGTGCTGGACGCTGAAGCAACTGATGTTTTGAAAAGCCGCCATGAACTTTCATCGTCTCTTGAGGATGTGTTGTTTGCCTTGGCATTGTTGGGTGATG
>JANXRO010000283.1 GCA_025356765.1 Hyphomicrobiales bacterium
GCCGAACATGTTCACGGCCGAACTGGGCTTGATGGGCCAGAACTGCCTGAACCCACTATGCCGCTGCAAAAGCAATATGCGGTGGATTTTATCATTGAAACCATAATGACCAAGCCTTCTGGCACGGTGACGTTATGCGCGCTTGGGCCGCTGACGAATATTGGTTTGGCCTTGATCAAGGAACCCAATATCGCGGGCCGCATCAAACGCATCATTGCGATGGGTGGTGGTTTTTCTGAAGGCGGCAACATAACGCCTGCCGCTGAATTTAACGTTTATGTCGACCCACATGCTGCGCGCATCGTGTTTGAAAGCGGTGTGCCCATCACCCTTGTTCCGCTGGATGTAACACACCAGGCGCTTTCAACCCGCGCGCGGATTGAGAAATTTCGTGTGATGAAAAACAACACAGGGCCAGCAACGGCTTTGATGTTGGATTTTTTTGAACGCTTTGACATTGAAAAATATGGCAGTGACGGCGGGCCTTTGCACGATCCGTGCGTTATTGCGTGGCTTTTGCGGCCAGAACTTTTCACTGGCAAAGATGTGAATGTTGCCGTGGAATGTGAAAGCGAGCTGACCATGGGCATGACGGTTGTGGATTGGTGGAAGGTAACATCACGCAAACCCAATGCCCATGTGGTGCGCGGCATCGACCATGAAGGCTTCTTCAAACTGTTGACCGACAGATTGGAAACCTTGGCTTAAGCTGCCAAAACCGCCACGGGTGCCAAAATTGCCAAGCCGATTGTGAAAGCAATTAACACATACAATCTGCGGCGGCGGGTGCGTTCAATGTTGCTCATAGGCCGACTCTTGGCCCGATTCTCATTCCCAGAAAATGATTCTTTTCAAAGGCTTGGGAGGACTCTTCGGGGTTAAGAAGCGGTTAATTTTAAACTTCACTTTCCTCATCAATCGACAGCAAACTGGCGTTTCCGCCTGAAGCTGTGGTGTCTACAGAACACACGCGTTCAACCGCAAAACGCTTCAGATAATTTGGCCCGCCAGCTTTTGGGCCGGTGCCGGATAGGCCTTCGCCACCAAACGGTTGCGCGCCAACCACAGCGCCAATCTGATTGCGGTTCACATAGATATTACCCACATTCACCCGCGCCCGCACTTCGCGAACCACCTGTTCAATGCGTGTGTGCAGGCCGAGGGTGAGGCCAAAACCAGTATTGTTAATCACATCGCAAACTTGATCTAGCGTTCCTGCTTTGAATCGTACCACATGCAATACGGGGCCAAACACTTCGTGCTTTAAGGCGTCAAGCGAAGGCAATTCATAAGCCGCCGGGGCAACAAAGGTTCCTGCCTGCGCAGAAGGTAGCAGCGGTGCTTCAAAAATTACCTTGCCCACTTTCGCCATGTTTTGTTTGTGCTGTTCAAGCTTGGCCTTGGCTTCAGAATCAATTACTGGGCCCACGTCTGTGTGATAATCCAGCGGATCACCCACAACCAAATCTTCCATTGCGCCGCGCAACATGTCGATCATTTTGTCTGCGATATCTTCTTGCACAAATAGTATGCGCGCGGCTGAACAGCGTTGGCCAGCGCTGTCGAAGGCTGATGCAACCACATCGCGCACAGCCTGTTCGGGCAAGGCCGACGAGTCAACCAACATGGCGTTCATGCCACCTGTCTCGGCGATCAATGTTACCATGGGGCCATTGCGCGCGGACAAGCTGCGGTTGATCAGCGTTGCAGTTTCGTTGGAGCCTGTAAAAACCACGCCAGATAATTGCGGGTGCGCCAGCAGCGTTTTGCCAATGCGGGCACCATCGCCCGGCAAAAAGTGAAGCACATCCACCGGCACGCCTGCTTTGTGCAAAAGCTTGATTGCTTCAAATGCCACCACAGGTGTTTGCTCGGCTGGCTTTGCCACAACGGCATTGCCCGCAGCCAAGGCCGCTGCAACTTGGCCCGTAAAAATTGCCAAAGGGAAATTCCATGGTGAAATGCAGGCAAACACACCGCGGCCATGCAAAGTCAATTCATTGCGCTCACCCGTTGGGCCGGGCATGACAATGGCCGATGAAAAATCCAGCCGCGCTTGGCCTGCATAATAACGCAAAAAATCTACCGCCTCACGCAAATCCCCCAAAGCATTATCTAAAGTTTTTCCAGCTTCGGCCATCAAGAGCGCCAACAGGAGAACAGTGTTTTCTTCATAGAGGTCAGCCGCTTTTTCTAAAATTTCGGCACGCGCCTGCCCGCCGCATTTGTCCCAGCTCGATTGCGCCTTGGCAGCACTATCCATCGCACTTAAAATGTCATCGTCAGAAGTTTCAATCACCTCGCCCACAATTTGGGCATTGTTCTGGGGTGAGGTAATTTGCAGCTTGGGGCCAGCCAAGTTGGCTTTGCCATTGATCAGAGCGGTTGCAGAAAACGGCTTGGATAAGCTGGCCTTAATGCCTGCAAGAATTATTTCACGATCGCTTGTGCGCCACAGGGGCAGACCTTTTGAATTGATGCGCGGCGCAAACAGGTTGCGCGGCAATGGAATGCGCGGGTGTGAAATTTGCTCCAAGGCGTCAACAACGTGCACGGGGTCCGCAATAATCGCAGCGATGGGCGCTTTATCATCGGCCAGTCGATTGACGAATGATGTGTTGGCCCCATTTTCCAAAAGCCGCCGAACCAAATAGGCCAGCAAATCTTTATGCGTGCCCACTGGTGCGTATATGCGGCAAGGCTTGTTCAGCTTATTGGCGCCCACCACTTCATCATAAAGGCTTTGGCCCATGCCATGCAGACGTTGAAATTCATAATGTCCCTCAGCACCCGCCATCACCAAAATGGAAGCAACGGTTTGGGCGTTGTGAGTTGCAAATTGTGGATAAAAAAGTTGTCGCCGCGCCAACATGAAACGAGCACAGGCCAGATAGCTTACATCGGTTGAAACTTTGCGCGTGAACACCGGATAATTTTCCAAACCCATTTCTTGCGCGCGCTTAATTTCAGTGTCCCAATAAGCACCTTTCACCAGGCGCACGGGCAAAACGCGCCCTGTGCTTGTGGCAAGCTCTGCCAACCACGACAACACAGGCAGTGCGCGCTTGCCATAAGCTTGCACAGCAAGGCCAAGGCCGTTCCAATTGTTCAAAGCCTTGTCATTTGCCAGCCTGCCAAACAGTTGCAACGAAAGTTCAAGTCTTGCCACTTCTTCGGCATCAATGGTCAACCCCACATTTAGCGCTTTGGCTTGTTTCGCCAATGAAAGCATGGCGACAAATAGTTCATCCAAACAGGCGCTCGCGTTCTTTTCCTCATAGCGCGGATGCAATGCGGAAAGCTTGACTGAAAGCGAAGCATTGGCAAAAATGTCAGTGGATTTGGCACCGGCGCCAAGTTTCAAAAGTGCCACTTGATAAGATTTCAGATAACGCGCCGCATCATCACGCGTCATCGCCGATTCACCCAGCATGTCATAAGAATAACGATAGCCCAATGCTTCTTGGGCGCGCGCCGTGTTCAACGCCTCGTCGATGGTTTGGCCCAAAACAAATTGCCGCCCCATAATGCGCATGGCTTGTTTAATGGCGTTGCGCAAAATGGGTTCGCCAGATTTTCTCACGAAGCGTTTCAGAAATCCAAAAGCATCGCCACTCACATCTTGGCCAAGCGTTACAATTTTTCCTGTCAACATCAGGCCCCAAGCTGATGCGTTGACAAACATTGATTCTGATTGGCCCAAATGTTGTTGCCAATCCCTGCCACCGATTTTATCGGCGATAAGTTTATCTGCCGTTTCCGCGTCTGGAATGCGCAACAAGGCTTCAGCCAAGCACATCAACACAACGCCTTCTTCTGATGACAATGAATATTGCTGCATGAAGGCATCAATGCCACCCTGGGCTTGGCGGTTGGCGCGAACAGCTTCAACCAGTCCTGCGGCTTGGTCATAAACTTTCTGTGTTTCAACGGGTGAAAGTTTTGCCTGCGCCGCCAGCGCGTGAACAAGTGTGATTTCATCGGCAAACAGCGCTGCATCAATGGCATTGCTCATGGGTAAATTTTGCATCACATGTTCCTCTTTGGAACTATAGATTACCAGATTGCAGAAACAGTATTCACTTACATCACGCTATTCTATAGTGTAATTCTCTATATTTTGGCAATTTTTAAAATATAACATACTGGATTTGTAGAAATGGAAGAGATTATAGATCGGGTTGATTTGCACTTGCTGGACATTTTGCAAAGTGATGCAAGAATGCCAGTGGTTGAATTATCAAAGCGGGTGAACCTGTCGCCCACGCCCTGCACCATGCGCATGAAGCGTCTTGAACAGAATGGTGTGATCTTGGGCTATCATGCACGCCTTGCGCCTGCTGCATTGGGCCAAGGGCTCATGGTGTTTGTGACGGTGAAATTACAATCCACTAGCGAGGCCACGTTAAAGAAATTTAACGCGGCCGTGAAACCTGTGCGGCAGATTCTTGAATGCCACATGGTGGGCGGTGGATTTGATTATCTCATAAAAATTCGCGTGCGTGACATGAATGAATATCGCGAAATTTTAGGTGGCGTGATCGGCACATTGCCAATGGTTGAAAGCACACATTCATATTTTGTGATGGAAGACGTAAAAGACTCAACACGTTTGCCCATTGGCAAATCAAAGTAAAAAAACGAAGTGACGGTGAGGTCACTTCGTTTGCATTTATGTTGAATTATTGGCCTGAACTTAACAGAGACGTGATGCGCGAAATTGAAACGCGACGATTTTCTGGCTCAGGATCAGCTGTTGGAATTTTCAAGAAGCGTTCACCCAACCCAACCGTGCGCAAATTTTTGGCAGGAATAACGTAATAGGTACTGAGCGCTTTCTTCACAGATTCAGCGCGCAGTTTTGAAAGCTTCAAGTTATAGGCGTCAGACCCAACCGCATCCGTGTGGCCTTCAATCAAGAACACTTCTTTGGGATATTTTTTCACAATTTTTTCGATGATGGCGGCAATGGCATCTAAACTGCCCAGCTGTTCTTCGCGGATGAAACCTTCATTATATCCAAAACGCAATGTGTCAACTTCAATACGAGACACAGAGTTGCGAATGCTTTGTTGGTTGGCAATATCTTGCACCTTATAACGCTGTTGCATTCCGTTTCCGGCGCTGGATGTTAACACATCCATCATGTCCGCATCATCCACCTCGGCTGCAAACACAGCACGAGGAGGCCTTGGCGCAGATTGCGTATAAGGCTGGATTTCAACGTCAATTTCATTTTGTGATGCAGCCATGGCCAAGGCCTCTTCGCGGCGATGGCGTTCTTGCCTCATGCGTTGGCGCAACAATTCGCGGTCATAGCCCACAGATTGACGCCAATAGTCACGTTGATCTGCACCATAGTTGTTATCTGCCTGCGCATCTTCATAAACACGAATGCGGCGTTGCAATTCTGAAATTTGCAAATTTTCAGGTGGCCGACGATCGCTCAACACAATAAGCGGTGGCGTTAAATCTGTGATCAAGTTGATTGATATGTTCACATCCAAACCACTGTTATTTTGTGGCCGTGGTGGCGGTGGCGCAACAGTGCCGGGAAGTGCTGGAGGCATTGGCCTTGCAATCAACGGCTTATCTGCAGGCACCGTGGCTTGGTTCAAAGCTTGGGCTTGTTTTGCGGCTTCAGCTTGGGCCAAGCGCAAGCGCAGAACTTCACGTTCCTGCTTTAACTTGGCGCGAACAGCGCGTTCCGTTTCGAGCGATAATTCATTGGCGGCAAGCAATTCGCGCGCATTGTCTAACCGCGTGCGCAATTGTTCATCGTTCAACTTGGCAATATCGTCTTTGTTGGCAATGTAGGTTTTTGCTGCTTGTTCGGCCGCAGGGTCGCCTGCGTTTGCATCAAGCTTTTGCACATTCTCAGGTGTGGGCACTTGCACTGCAGGCGGCGGCGGGGCCACCACGGCAACAGGCTTTTCAATCGGCTTTTCAGGAGGCTTTGCCTCTGGCTGTGGCTGTTGCACAGGCTTTGCAATAGCAACATTGGGAACCACGACTTGGCCGTTTGCATCTTTCACCGGCGGGTTTTGTGCTGCTTGGTTTGCAGCAGCTTGGTCGGCAGCGGCCTTCTTTTGGGCTGCCAAATCGGCAGCGGCTTGCTTCTTGGCCGCAAGATCGGCTGCAGCTTGGTCTTTTGCAGCTTGATCTCCGGCTGCTTGATCAGCAGCGGCCTTCTTTTGAGCTGCTAAATCGGCAGCAGCTTGTTTTTTGGCAGCAAGATCGGCTGCAGCTTGGTCTTTTGCAGCTTGATCACCAGCTGTTTGGGCCTGCATGCGTTTTTGCAGATCGAGCGCTGCTGATTCATTAATCGCTTGAAGCATGGCGACCACATCTGGCGGCAAGTTTTGATCACGTGCAAAATGATGCGCAATTTGAATGCGTTTTTTCAGCTCTTCAACCGACAATTCATTTGCAGGGCGTTGATCATTCAACACAGCAACAACGGCTTGGGGCAATTCTGCCTTTGGGGCTGCTTCTGCGGTTTGGGCAGGTTTTGCTGCCGGTGCTGGCGCTGCTGCTTGCGGTTCTACTGGTTTTGCCTCAGCTTGGGCTTGTGGCTTTGCTGGTGCAGCGGGTTGTTGGGCTTGGGCGCGCACTTCAAGTTCAGCCTTGCTGGCTTCTGCCACGGCCTTTAACTGGCTGCGCGTTTCAGGGGGCAAGTTTTCGTCTTTGGCAAATTGCCTTGCCGCTTTAAAACGCGCCTTCAATTCTTCTACCGAAAGTTCGGCAATGGGGCGCTTGTCTGCCAACAATGCCAACACTTCCTGTGGCACTTGCGGTTGGGCAATCACTTGCCCGCTAGCAGATTTCTGGTCGGTGCTTTGTGCAGCCAATGGCGACGAGATCAACGCCAGCCCCAGGAGGCTTGTTGCCAGTTTGAGTTGCATTGGTGATATCCTTACATAGCGCTGTTTCATGTCGCCCAATTCGACGAAAAGTTTGTCAATAATAAGACGAAAATAGGATTATTTTACAGGCGTCCTGCCTCAATGATCCGCTTAAGAAAACCACGCGTGCGCTCCATTTGTGGCTGGCCAAAAATTTGTTCGGGCGGGCCTTCTTCGTGAACAACGCCTTCATACAGAAAGCACACTTTTGAAGCCACTTCCTTGGCAAAACCCATTTCGTGTGTGGCCAACAACATAGTCATGCCTTGGTTTGCTAAATCGCGAACAATGTTCAAAACTTCAGAAACTAGTTCAGGGTCAAGGGCGGACGTTATTTCATCCAGCAACAGCAATTTGGGTTCCATCGCCAATGCTCTCACAATGGCCACACGCTGTTGTTGGCCGCCCGACAATCGATCAGGATAAGCGCCAGCTTTGGCTTCAAGGCCAATGCGTTTTAACAATGTCATCGCTTTGGCTTCGGCTTCATCTTTGCGCATGCCCAAAACCATAATCGGGGCCAAGGTGACGTTTTGCAAAACGCTCATATGCGGAAAAAGATTATAGCTTTGAAACACAATACCCACTTGTTGGCGCAAGCGATTTACATCAACACCGGGGCCCGAAACGCGATCCCCTGCCATACGAATTTCACCGCCTTGAATGGGTTCAAGCCCATTGATACAGCGCAGCAAGGTTGATTTTCCGCAACCCGAAGGGCCGATCAAACACACAACTTGGTGTTCATTCACATTCAAGTTCAATCCGCGGATAACCGGAACCGGGCCAAAATTTTTGACCACATCATGAATTTCCAGAAATGCCATATCAGCCCCCCGCCTTCATGCGGGCATTATCGCGTTCAACAATTTTATCAACAAAGCGCGCGTGTGGAATTGTGAACAGCACAAACAAAACCGCCACAACTGAAACCGCCGATAAATTAAAAGCATTGGCAGCAATAATTTTTGCTTGGCTGAACGAGTCAATCACGCCCACAACTTGCACGAGGGCAGTATCTTTTTGCAGGCCGATAAAATCGTTCAGCAGCGGCGCCATGATGCGGCGAATGGCTTGCGGCACAATCACATGCCGCATGGTTTGCATATAGCTTAGGCCCAATGAACGCGCCGCCATCATTTGGCTGTGATGAATGCTTTCAATGCCCGAACGATAAACTTCCGCCACATAGGCACCATAAGTCAGCGTGAGCGATATGATGCACCACCACACGACATCAATGCGAATGGCAGCCGATCGTTCTTGCGGAGTCAGTTGTGATAGGTCTTTAAACAGCGGCACAATGTGGCCCATGATAATATCTGAAAGGCCGGATGTGGGAATGCCAAAGGCGATCAAATACATCGTGACAATTCCGGGAAGGCCGCGGAAAAGATCGCAATAAAGTGCAGCTAAGGCACGAATGGGTTGGCCTGCTGGGCCCGGTGTTAACCTGGCCAGCGACACAATCAGGCCCCAAATCAAAACCAAAATTTCAGCAACAACGCAAATATAGACATTTACGGTGAAAAACTTCCACGCCACCAAACGCCATTTTGCCTCAATCAACGGCAGCAGAAAAAATGTTTTGCCAACGGCCACATCATTCATCAACACAAAGCAAATGAAGCCTAAGAAAAACAAGGCAGCAACGCCCCATCCGACAGTGATTAGCGATTTTTCACGCGCTGCTGCTGTGTCGATGCGGGCTTGAACAATATCGCCCTTCGCCAGCGCGGAAGCTGCACTGCGTGCAAGAATAAAGCCTTGCACAGCAGGAATGAACAGGCAGGCAACCAGTGCTATGACAGCAACACCGATACTGAAAAATATGGAATTGTTCACTTCAAGTGAATCAAGCGCTGCTGCAACCACGCGCCACGAATCAACGGCGGCCAAAGTGCAACCCGCTGCGAACACCAAACCAAACACGGCCAACATGTCGGCGCGCTGATGTAAAACTGATGCGCTTTTTGAAAGCGCATCAGCAGATTTGGGAATATCCGTCACTTATGAGTTACGGCTTGAAATAAGGAACTGACGCTGGGTCTTTGCCCCAAGCAGCAGCAAGATATTTAGCGCTTAACTTTGCAATCGTGCCATCAGCAAGCATCGAAGCCATGATCTTATCAATCGTGGCATTGTTCGGGTTGCCCTTTGGATAGATGGCACCATAAGTTTCACCGGTTTGATATTGGCCCGTCACTTTCAACTTGCCTTTGCTTTGCACTTCTTGGGCAAGCACGATTGAGGTGTCTGTTACAGCCACATCAATTTGGCCGGCGGTTAACGCTGCAAACATGCTGCCTGCATCAGGGAACACTTGTGGATTTGTAACACCCACTTTGTCTGTCATAAAGGCAGCGCCCGTTGTTGCTTGTTGCACGCCAACTTTGGCTGTTTTGATCGATTTTTCATCAATCGGTGCATCAGCGCGAGTTAGAATGCCAATGTCAGAATTGAAATAAGGTGTCGAGAAATCGTGAACTTTTTTGCGCTCTTCGGTGATTGAAATTTCCGACATGGCCAAATCGAAATCATGGGTTTGGCCTGCAATCAACGCATCCCATTCAACGGGAACCAGAACGACTTTATCTAAGCCGCCGCGCCAAGCAATTTCAGCGGCCATGCAAAATTCCATGCCGTCTTTGATGGATTCTGGCGTGTCACCATTATACCAGATTGGGGCTGGCAGATTTGTTTCCAGCGTCAACTGGCCGGCCTTGGCTGGCTTTTCAATTGCCATAGAACCCTTTTTGCCAACAACTTCGCAGTTACCAATCATGTCTGCGGCAAAAACCGTGGCTGAAAAAGCCACAAGAGCTGTTGCGGCCAAAACGCCACGTTTCAAAAACTTCATTCTTCGTCTCCTTGTTATTTGGAAACCAAATATTGCCACGCCAAAAAATCTAAACAAGTGAATTGTGCGAAAATCTCAAACTGTTTATGAGGCGGACATGATCGAAAATTACAAAATTGCCGCTTTTTATCAATTTGCCCCTCTTAAACCGCAAGATTTGCAAGAACCACTTTTGGCTGCCTTGAAGACGGACGGTATCAAGGGTTCAATTTTGCTGGCCGATGAGGGAATCAACGGAACCATTGCCGGAACGCCAGTTGCCGTTGATCAGGCCATGACAACAATTTCAACAGTGACAGGATTGAACAATTTTAATCCTAAATTCTCATTTTCACATGCAATGCCGTTTCGGCGCATGAAAGTGCGATTGAAAAAAGAAATAGTCACCATCGGCAACGTGAAGGCTAACCCCAATGAAAAAGTGGGCACTTATGTGGCGCCAAAGGATTGGAATGCGCTGATCAGCGACCCTGATGTGATT
>JANXRO010000360.1 GCA_025356765.1 Hyphomicrobiales bacterium
TTCGTAAGGAATGCCCTTGCCGCGATCAAGTTCCAGAATCCAGCCCGTTACATTGTCTAAGAAATAACGGTCATGCGTTACGATAAGAATGGCACCCGGATAATCACGCAAATGATGCTCCAACCAATTCACCGATTCAGCGTCCAAATGGTTGGTGGGCTCATCCAGCAAAATAAGATCAGGTTTTGAAAGCAACAGCTTGGTTAAAGCCACACGGCGCTTTTCACCGCCTGATAGATTTTCAACCGATGAGTCACCGGGTGGGCAGCGCAAGGCATCCATGGCAACTTCCACTTGGCTTTCCAAGTCCCATAAGTTTTTTGCGTCAATCTGGTCTTGCAACACCGCCGCCTTCTCAGCGTTCTCATCATTATAATCGGCCATCAGCGCATTATATTGATCCAAGATGGCTTTCTCTTTTGAAACGCCAAGCATCACATTCTCTAAAACTGTTTTGCTGTTATCAAGCTGTGGCTCTTGTTCGAGATAGCCAATGGTGGCGCCATCAGCGATCCACGCTTCGCCATTATATTCTTTGTCGATGCCTGCCATAATTTTCAAAAGCGTGGATTTGCCTGAACCGTTGGGCCCAAGCACACCAATTTTCGCATCAGGATAAAACTGTAAATGCACATTATCCAAAACCTTTTTGCCCCCGGCATAAGATTTTGAAAGTCCTTGCATATGATAAATAAATTGCCGCGCCATGTGGTTGAACCCTGCTCAAAAATGATTTGAGCGCGTTCTAGCGGGGAAGTGCCCAAAGGGCAAATTTTTAGGGTTGTGGCGCGCGCGTCTTGGCCACTTGAATTGTGAGATATCCTTTGAATGCAGCAATCGCCACGGGCAAAAAGCCCAGCAAGGCGGCACCACCAGAATCTTGTATAAAATATAGCGTGGTAACGCCCGTGGTTGCAGCCAATGCAAAATCAATCACCGCCAACAGGTAAAGCGGCCATGCTGGCACATTGGCCCAGCTGTAAAGCGCGCCCAAGACGGCCAAGTTTAAAGCCACAACGGCAAGCGGCAACAAAATTAAAATGCCAACGCTCTGGCCGACAAGCAGAAACGCACAACTGCCGCCAAAAATGATGACGCATACGCACATGATTGTAAGAATAACTTTCATGCCAATCCTCTTGAAATTGCCATGCGCTTCTTTGCGGCTTCATCACGGTAAAACATATTATAGGTTTCAAATGGAACAATTTGGCCATTGGGTGTAACAAAGTGGATGCAACTGCGTTTGACGCGGCTGATGCAAAAATTATGCGCATCCATGAACTCAACGATGGCAATGCGGAAAATGTTTTCATAGCCCATGCCCTCAGGCACCGGAATTTGCGGCAGGCAACACAACAAGGCGTCAAGCTTTTCGGGGTTGTTGCATTCAGCCGTGGACAATGAAAAGAAATTCAAAATCTGTTTATGCAGATCAGGATATTTTTCAAATGTAATGGCGTTTGGCAATGCCTCAACCAACATTTCGCGCGGAAAAAATGAAGTGATAGGCGCAATTTGGTCGCCGCTGCGCAACGCATAACCAATCGCGATGGATTCAGGATTGCATGGCAAGGGAATAATATCGCCTGCCCCAAATGCTGTGCCCGCTTCAATGATGCTGCGGCGAATATCGGACAACACGAAACGATCACACGCCGGATCAAAACCTTCGTTGCGGCCCGCGTCTTGAATGGGTTGAAATGTTATGCCCCGCACGCATTTCCATTTCAGCGCATAGTTGATAATGTCGCCAAGCTCATCATCATTCTGGCCGCGCTTTACAACTACAACCAGCGTTGTTGAAATATTAGCCTTTTCAAGTGCTTCCAGTGCTTGTCTACGAATTCGGGTGAGGTCTGCTCCGCGCAAATTTTTGTGAACCTCAGCACGCAAAGAATCAAACTGGAGGTAAACTTCAAAGCCCGGTTTGAATTTTTCCAACTCGGCCACAAACGCTGGGTCTTGAGCGATGCGAATGCCGTTGGTGTTCAGCATGATGTGACGAATTGGCCTGCGTTTTGCAGCAGCAATAATTTCCAATATCTGCGGATGAATGGTGGGCTCGCCACCAGACAGTTGCAACAGATCAGGCTCGCCCTCGCTTTTCACCAACGCATCCATCATTTTCTCAATGTCTGCCAATGGCCGATGATAAGTTTTAGCGGTGGACGAGTCTGCAAAGCACACGGGGCAAGAAAGATTGCACGCCTCGTTCACATCAATCAATGCAAGGCAAGAATGTTGTTCGTGGTCGGGGCACAAGCCACAATCATAGGGGCAACCCAGTTCTGTGCGCGTTTGAAATTCAAGCGGTCTATCACCCGGCTTTAAATAATCATGCGCCAATTTATAAAAAGCAATGTCGGTTGAAACCAATGCTTTTTCCACGCCATGGGTTTTGCAACGTTTCAAATAGTAAACGCAACCATCATCGAAAATAATTTTCGCGGGCACCAAGGCCATGCATTGCGAACACATTGAAGTGGTTTGGCCATAAAAAACATAAGGCGTGATTTTACGAATGGGCGCGTTCATTTTGTCCCCGCATCATTATCAAAGCGTAACAGGCAAGGCCCAAACACACAAGATGGAACAGGTTGAATGGCCCGATCACTGTTGCATAAGGTTTTAAAAATTCCCACGCAAAACGTTGCGCTGTATAAAATAAAACCATTACATAAAATCCATTGGCCAGAAACCAAGGGTTGCGCCGTGCCAGCATAACCAATGCGAAAATTAAAAATGCCAACATTGAAAATGACTCATACAGTGCCACCGGATGCCTGAAAATTCCATCGCCCAAATCCACAGCCCAAGGCAAGGTTGAAGGCTTGCCATAGGTTTCATCAGCCAAGCCAGCAAGGTGGCAGCCCCACCGCCCCACAAAAACCGTGGTGGCAAAAGCCGGCACAAAGACAATTCCGGTAGAGCCCCTCATGCCGCGCAAATATTTATAAATTTCAATGCCGATAATGCCGCCCGCTAGCGCGCCAACAATGCTGCGCCCCACGCCCGGCAGATGTGAAAGCCATAGATTGAGCGTGCCAAAACCATAACCGCCGAGTGCCGCACCAATCAACAACGCAACCGCATAGTTGAAGCCGGCACGTTCAATTTTCGCCATAGCACTCGAAAGCCGCCAGCGATAGACAAACACCGTCATGCAAAGTGAACAGAGTGAAGCGATCAAATCAAAAACTGAATGGATGAACATCGCGACTTGTTACCCGCTCGCATCTTTTTCTTTATCCAATTTTTTCTGGAATTTGCCTTGAATAATATCAACGATAACCAAGGCAGCGAGAACGAAATAGAATGTGCTTTTGGCCATCGGCTCAACGGCAAAACCAAAGAGCGAGATATGGGCAATGTGGCCGCCATCTGCAACAAGCATAACGCCGACGAGCAACAAAACGAACAGTCCCAGCACTTCATAAAGTCGATTTTTTTGCAGAAACTGCGCCACTTTATCGGCAGCAAGAATTGAAATGAGGCCAGCCAGAACCACTGAAACCAACATAATGGCCACATTGTTTGTGAAAGCAATTGCGGCCACAACCGAGTCGAACGAAAAAACCAAACACATGAATGTAACCGACCCGAGAACTGACCCGACCGAGGCAGCAGCATTATGGGTTGCGCCCTCATGTTCCAAGTCACTGACGGAAAGCATATGGTGAATTTCACGAATCGCCGTGCGAATAAGCATCAATCCACCGAACATCACAATCAACGCGTGGCCACTCAACGCCGTGTG
>JANXRO010000003.1 GCA_025356765.1 Hyphomicrobiales bacterium
AAGGCTTTGATGCCTGCAAGAAAACCAATGAAGAAGTCTGTCACGTTATAATAGAGAAAGAACATCATACCGGCGAAGGCCGCAAGCACAGCGCCCAAGATGAAGGTGATCGAAATTGTTCGATCCACATTGATTCCTAAAAGTGAGGCCATCTTGGTGTCTTGTTCACACGCGCGTTGGGCCCGGCCCAAAGACGTGCGCTGAATGATCAACGTAAACGCTGTCATCAACACAAGCGTGGAAATGATGATAAGAATTTGCATGTTTGAAATGGTAACCACAAATTGCTGTGTGCCATTCACCCGAGTCATCAATTCAATCTTGCCAGTGACAATGGGTTGTATGGGCTTGGAGCGGCCTTCCTGGGCCACGCGCACAAATTCTTGCAAAACGATTGACATGCCGATGGCTGAAATCAGCGGCGCCAAACGAAATGACCCGCGCAACGGTCTGTAAGCCACACGTTCAATCGTCCAATTATAAACGGCCGCAATCAGCATGGCGATAACCACCACCAAGGCCAATGCGAGAATTATTGTAAAGGGCCCGGAGCCGCCGGTCACACCCAGCATCAGTAACACAATGAATGAAACTATGCTGCCAACCATGAACACATCGCCATGGGCAAAATTGATCATTCCGATGATGCCATAAACCATCGTATAACCGATGGCGATCAATCCATATATTGAACCCAGTGTTAGTCCGTTAATAAGTTGCTGAACAAAATATTGGTAGTTCCAATCAAACAGCTGACTCAAAATCCCCAACGCATACCCCCTAAGACGACTTGTTTATCCTCGTTCAACGCCGAGGCTGGCTTTTGATTTAAACAAGCAGATGGATGATGACAAGTGTTACAATCAGTTATTTTGGCCGAAAAATTAGGCTTTTCGGCCCAAAAATTGTGCAACGCAGCATATTGCTTGACAAATCGGCGGTTGACCTATAGCGGTTTGGCATATATCAGCTTGTTATATACCATCGCGGAATAAAATGAACATACGCACACTTTGTCTGGGCATTCTGTCATTGCAAGAAGCTTCGGGCTATGAAATTAAAAAAGAAATTGAAGAAGGTGTCTTCAATCATTTCATCGACGCCAGTTACGGCTCGATATACCCTGCCTTAACTCAATTGAATGCCGAAGGTCTACTTTCTGTGCGCTCGGAAGAGCAACTGGGCAGACCTGATAAAAAAGTTTATGCCATAACAGAAGAAGGCAAAACCGTTCTGGCAAAAGGCCTTAGCGTTGTTCCAGCCCGTGACAAATATAAATCCGAGTTCTTGTTTGTGATGCTTCTGCAACATTTGTTGAGCAAGCAAGACATTGGACGCGCCATGGGCAAACAACATGCCGATCTGATGGAAGATTTGGCGCGTATTGAAAATTGCAATGGCGAAAATTGCTCTGACGAAATGTCAAACTTGCCCGGCGCTGCTTTTGTTGCCGGTTATGGGCGAACTGTGTTGCGGGCAGCAGCAGATTATCTTGAACAATGCCAACCGGAACTAAAAAAACAAACGTTTAAAGCTGCAGAATAAATTAGGGAACGGAAATGAAAAAATCATTGATCATAAGTGCTTTGGCGTTGCAACTTTTGGGCGGAACAGCATTTGCTGCCGCTGATGCGCCAGCCCCTCCATCAATCTCGGTTATGGTTGCTGAAAAAAAGCCAATCGCGGAAGATTTGAATGTAACGGGCAGCTTTGCTGCCGGCGAGTTGGTTTTGGTGTCACCTTTGATTGAAGGCTTGGCCGTTACTGAATTTTTGGCAGAAGAAGGCGATAAAGTCACCAAGGGCCAAGTGTTGGCAAAGCTTGATGGCGCGTCTCTCGATATTCAAATTGAACAGGCTCAGGCAAACTTAGCCGGAAACGATGCCAGCTTAGAGCAGGCCAAGAACTCCATCTCGCAAGCGCAGATCTCGCTCGACAAGGCAGACTCTGATTTGCAACGTACGAAAAAACTTCGCACCAGCGGTGTTGCCACGCAGCAAACCTTTGACCAGGTGGAAGCAACCTTTGAATTGGCCAATGCGTCGTTGAATGGTGCCAAACTGGCATTGTCGACGAACAAGGCCAACCGTGCAGTTATTCAGGCGCAAATTGACGCCCTGCAACTCAGCAAAGCTCGTACTGAAATTAAAGCACCGGTGGATGGTTATATTTCAAAGCGCACAGTGCAAATTGGTGGCATTGCATCGGGATCGAAATCCCCCATGTATGAAATTGTCGCCAATGGCTTTGTAAAGCTTTTGGCAGAAATTCCAGAATCAGATTTGCCGCGCATTAAGATTGGCCAGAAAGCCTCGATCACCGTGAATGGTTATGACAAGCCATTTGAAGGTGAAGTGAAACTGCTTTCCCCATCGGTGGATCAAGCCACCCGCATTGGCCTTGCCCATATTCGTTTGGGCGATGATGTGCGCATTCCGCTGGGCACATTTGGCCGGGCTAAAATTTCGCTGGCTGCGGCTGATGGCGTGGCCTTGCCGTTAACCGCCGTAACCTTTGGGGACAATGGCCCCACCGTGCAAATTGTAAAAGATGGCAAAGTGCAAGTGCGCAAAGTGATCACCGGACTTGTCGGCACCAATGATATTGAAATTACTGATGGCGTTGTTGCTGGTGAAACATTTGTGGCCCGCGCCGGAAGTTTTGTGCGTGATGGCGATGCCGTAACCCCCGTTAAAATATCCGCTCAATAAGAACAGGTGAACCAGATGAATTTTAATTTTTCGGCTTGGTCGATCAGAAATCCAATTCCGGCAATTCTGCTGTTCTTTGTATTGTTGGTTGTGGGCATTACCAGCTTTAACAAACTGCCGATTGAACAGTTTCCAAATATTGACGTGCCCATCATTGCGGTCACTGTGGCTCAATCAGGCTCAACGCCATCAGAGCTGGAAACTCAAGTTACCAAAATCGTTGAAGATGCTGTGGCCGGTATTTCCGGCGTGAAGCATATTTCTTCAACATTGTCTGATGGTTCTTCGGTCACTGCAACTGAATTCCGGTTGGAAGTGCCAACCCAAAAGGCTCTGCAAGATGTGAAAGACGCAGTTGCCCGCATTCGTGGCAACTTGCCCGCTGGTGTAGATGAACCCATCATCCAAAGCGTTGACGTTGAAGGCCAAGCCATTCAAACCTATGCTGTTAAAGCACCGGGCATGACACTTGAACAACTTTCCTGGTATGTTGATGATGTGGTCAAACGCCAAATGCAAAGCATCAACGGCGTTGGCCGTGTTGATCGCTATGGCGGCGTTGATCGTGAAATTCGCATCAATCTTGAACCGCAAAAATTGCAGTCTTACGGCATTACCGCTGCTCAGGTGAACAGCCAACTGGCTGCAACAAATGCTGACTTTGGCGCTGGCAAAGGCGACATTGGCGGCTTTGAACAGGCCATACGCACGTTGGGTGGTGCAAAAACTTTAAATGATTTGAAAGACACCAAAATTGTTCTGGCTGGCGGCCGTTACGCTCGCTTGGGTGATTTGGGCAGCGTTGAAGATTCTTCAAGCGAACAAAAAAGCTTCGCGCGTTACAATGGCGAAAGCGTTGTCACATTCTCAATCTTCCGCGCCAAAGGTGCAAGCTCGACCGAAGTTGCCAAACGGGTGACTGATAAAATTGCGTCTCTCACAGCAGACTCGAAAGGGGCTGCAAGCTTCTCATTGGTTGATGACACGGTCTATTTCATCTATGGCAATTATAAAGCTGCGATGGAGGGCCTGATCGAAGGCGCGTTGCTTGCTGTTCTTGTTGTTCTGATTTTCTTGCGCAACATTCGCGCCACTTTAATATCAGCCGTGGCTCTGCCCTTGTCGGCTTTCCCAACGTTCTGGGTGATGAGCTTGCTTGGCTTTTCTCTCAACCTCGTTTCATTCTTGGCCATCACTCTGGCTACGGGTATTCTCGTGGATGACGCAATTGTTGAAATTGAAAATATCGCCAGACATATGCGCATGGGCAAAACGCCTTATCGCGCATCCATGGAAGCAGCAGACGAAATTGGCTTGGCGGTTATTGCCATCACCATGTCGATCATTTCAATCTTCGTGCCTGTATCGTTTATGAGCGGGATCGCCGGACAATATTTTAAACAGTTCGGCATGACAGTTGCGGTTGCTGTGTTCTTCTCATTGATTGTGGCGCGGTTGATCACACCAATGATGGCTGCTTATTTGATGAAGCCAATTCCACACGAAGAACATAAACCAGGTTTGCTCATGCGAACCTATGTGAACCTGTTGCATATGCTAAATCTTGAGGCAACAACTCTGAGCACCAAATGGCTTTGGATTGTCGCACTGGTATCGCCGTTGCCCGGAATTGCACTCACATTTTTGCGCGGAAATAATTTCGTAGCGGTGTTGCATGGCACGGGCATTACATTTGCATTTTCAATGCTGGAATTTTTCGTGCTTTCTGTCGCATACCTTGGGATGATAGGCGGGGTCACCCTCTTGATCACTCTGGTAACACGCAGCATTTATCGTCTCGTAAAACAGCGGGTTATTGGAGGTTCAACTTCAGTGACCAGCGGTGGTTCAAATCTGATGAGCTATGCAACAGTTGCCACAAGTTTTGGC
Source organism: Hyphomicrobiales bacterium (assembly GCA_025356765.1). GTDB lineage: Bacteria > Pseudomonadota > Alphaproteobacteria > Rhizobiales > Aestuariivirgaceae > Aestuariivirga. The sequence goes on from JANXRO010000003.1 coordinate 4,602, forward strand.
GTTTTGTTGGTGGCGATGCAACTGTTCCCACTGCTTCCATCGGGCTTTATTCCGAAGGATGATAACTCCCGCTTTGTATTGTCGGTTGAATTACCGCCGGGCACAAAGCTGGAAGATACCAAGGCCACAACCGATGGTATGGCCAAAATCATCCGCCAAAATCCAGAAGTGACACAAGTGTTCGTGTTGGGTGGCGCTTCACCCACAGGAACGGCTGAACCACGCCGCGCTTCAATCTATGTGAATTTGCGCCACCGTGATGTGGGCATTTTGCCTAACATGTGGAACCCGTTGGCCTCGCGGTTGCATTTGCCACAAGTCGCTTGGGATGGGCGTGTAAAATCGCAATCAGCCATTGAAGATGAAGTTTTGCCAAAACTTTCAAACCTGCCTGATGTGCAATGGGCAAAGATCAACCCACGCGGTGCGCGTGAAGTTGAATTCAATATGCTCTCGACTGATCCTGTTGCCCTTCGTAAGGCCGCGGGTGATTTGGAAGCTGCATTGCGCAAAAATCCAAAACTGCGTGCCCCCATGTCACAAGGTGCATTAACGCGCCCTGAATTGCAGATCACACCAAAAACCGCAGAAGCCGCGCAATTGGGTGTGACAGCCCAAGCAATTTCGCAAGCTGTTCGTGTTGCAACGATTGGCGACTTTGGCCCACTTTTGGCCAAGTTCAGCGATGGTGACAGGCAAATTCCAATTCGCGTCCAAATTCCAGAATCGGCGCGAACATCGTTCTCCGAAATTGCCAATTTAAAATTGCCAACATCAAGCGGTGTTACGGTGCCTTTGTCGTCGGTGGCAGATGTAAGATTGGCTGAAGGCCCAAGCACTGTGAAGCGCTTTGATCGCCAACGCCAAGCCACCATTGGCGCAGATTTGCCCCCCGGCGTTGAGTTGGGTGAAGGTTCTAAAATTATTGAAGATACGGCCGCCGGCATCAGCTTTCCAAAAAATGTCACCATTCAAAAAGGCGGTGACGCGGAAGTTCAAGGCGAAGTGCAAACAGGCTTTGTCAATGCCGCAAGCATTGGTGTTATCTTGATGCTCTGCGTGTTGGTGCTGCTGCTTGGCAACGTGTTCATGCCCTTTGCCATTCTGCTGTCTCTGCCATTGTCTTTGGGTGGCGTGGTGATGGCCTTGTTGATAACCCACCAGGCGTTTTCGATGCCAGTGATCATCGGCATGCTTATGTTGATGGGCATCGTGGCCAAAAACGCTATCATGTTGATTGATTTTGCGGTTGAACGCAAAAAGCACGGCATGGAGCGTGTTGAAGCGGTAATTGATGCTGGCCTCAAACGCGCCCGCCCAATTGTAATGACAACCATCGCCATGGGTGCAGGCATGTTCCCAACGGCCTTGGGCATTGGCGAAGGCGGTTCATTCCGCGCACCGATGGCCACTGCCGTGATTGGCGGGTTGATTGTTTCAACCTTCCTCAGCTTGATCTTCGTTCCATCATATTATGTGGTGATGGACGACGTGGCACGGTTGTTCAGCTGGATTTTCCGTCGCTTTGTGGGCGCCAGAGACGAGCCCAAAGTGTTGGATGCCGACGTGGCCGCCGTTGATGCCAAGGTTGAACATGTTGGCACAGAGGTTGATGGACTGGCCGCTAAGCTTGATGCAATTGAAGAGCGCGTTGCAGCACTGGCCAAACCATCTGCAACAATCAAACAGTTTAAGCCGGCCGCTGAATAGCCAAGCTTACTTTAACGAAAGAAGGCCTTGCTCTAATCGCAGCAGGGCCTTTTTTATGTCGGCCTCGCTTGCAGCAAATGAAAGGCGAATGGAATGGGGCGCACCAAAGGCTGTTCCCGGCACAACACACACGCCGTGGCTTTCCAACAACCAATCACATAGTTGATCCGTTGTCTCAATCACATGATTGCCGGCCTTGCGACCCAAAA
>JANXRO010000016.1 GCA_025356765.1 Hyphomicrobiales bacterium
CCACGCCGCAATGCGGTCTGCACCGCCTGATGTGGTGTGCATCAAGAAATGATCGTCGGCGAGACGAACGGTAACACCGTCATCCGTCAGAAATCCCAACTCATTCATCATTAGGCCGTAACGGCAACGGCCCACTTTGAGGGTGGAGAACATGTTGGTGTACATACGGTCAAGAAACTCAGCAGCATCTGGCCCTTTGATTTCTATCTTACCGAGGGTGGATGCATCGAGCATGCCCACCTTATTCCGTACACAGAGGATTTCTCTCGTGATTGATGCGTGGCTGTCTTCACCAACTTGTGAATAAGTGTAGGCCCTGCGCCATTGGCCGACAGGCTCAAATGTTGCACCGTTTGATTTATGCCAATTGAATATCGGCGTGCGGCGGATTGGCAGGAACAATTCACCCGTATGCGCACCGGCAATCGAACCAAATGAATAAGGCGTATACGGCGGCCTGAATGTGGTTGTGCCAATATCTGGAATTGCTTTACCCGTTGCCTCAGACAACACGCCCAAACCATTGAGGTTAGAAGTTTTTCCTTGATCAGTGGCCATGCCGAATGTGGTATAGCGTTTGGTGTGTTCAACGCTTTCATAACCTTCTCGTTGGGCCAATTCCAAATCAGCCGCTGTCACATCATTTTGAAAATCGATGAAGTGCTTGTTGCCTTCATTGTATTTGCCAGTGGCAGGCGCAAACCACAGTGATTGCAATGGCCTGCGCGCAGGCTCTTGCACATCAAGCTTTGCGGGCTTCACGGCTTTGGCTTTTTTCAAAGTAGATTTTGCCGCAAACTCACCTGCTGCGCGTGCTTCGGTATACGTTTCAGCAACGCTCATCGTACCATTGCATGCGCCCACCGCGATGATGGCATCGCGGTGTGAATCAGGCCTGAAGCTTTGCAAGCCATCATCAAACTTAATCTTGCCGCCATTATGCGCCCACAGATGCAGCACAGGATTAAACCCGCCCGACATGGCGATGAAATCACAATCCACTTTGCGTTCGGTAATCACCCGGCCTTGGCCTTTGCGATAGGCAGCAATTTTTACCGCCTCAACGCCCTTGGTGCCAATAACCGCCGACACAACTGACGACAGCGCAACTTCAATGCCATCAGCTTGCGCGCGCTTTACCAAATCACCTTCGGCCTGCGCACGCGAGTCAACCACGCGCACATTAACTCCAGCCTTTTTCAGTGCGAATGCGGTCAGATAAGCGTCATCATTGTTGGTGAACACCACGCCATTTTTGCCAGGCGAAACGCCATAACGTTCAACCAAACCGCGCACGGCTGAAGCCAATATAATATTCGGCCTGTCGTTATTGGCAAAGGCGATCGGCCGTTCCAAAGCGCCCGTGGCCAAAATCACATGGCCAGCGCGCACTTTCCACATGCGGTGGCGGGGTGCTCCCTCAAGCAACAAGTTTGGATCATGGTCGGCCACACGCTCAGCCATCATCAAATAATTATGCGCAAAATGGCCAACAACTGTGGTGCGTTTTAAAATATGAACATTGGGCAAGGCCACCAACCGTTCAATCAGCGGTTTAAGCCAATCAGCCACACGAGTGCCATCAATCATGCCTGCGGTTAAATCTGCAATGCCGCCCAGCTCGGGGTTCTCATCGGCCAGCACAACACGCGCACCAGCCAAGGCCGCCGCTTCTGCGGCAACCAAACCGGCAAGGCCAGCGCCCACGACGATCACATCACAATGCACATGCATGTGTTCATAGGTATCAGGATCACGGCCCGTAGCAGCTTTGCCTAATCCAGCAGCACGACGAATGATGGGTTCATAAACATGCTTCCAAAAGGCTTGCGGCCATTTGAAAGTTTTATAATAAAAGCCAGCAGGCAAGAACCGCGCAACGGTGCTGTTCAATGCACCGATGTCATAGTTAAGCGATGGCCAACGGTTTTGACTTTCAGCCACCAACCCCGGAAAAATTTCAATTTGTGTGGCGCGTAAATTAGGTTCATGCCGCTGGTCTTCGCCAACGCCAATCAGCGCATTCATTTCTTCAGAACCAAGGCCCACAATGCCGCGCGGGCGATGATATTTAAAGCTGCGGCCAAATATTTTCTGGCCTGAAGCCAAAACCGCAGAGGCCAAAGTATCGCCAGCAAAGCCTTGCACATCCTTGCCATCAAATGAAAACGTCACGCGTTGGGCGCGATCAATGCGGCTGCCGCCTTCAGAAAGTCGAAACGGTTTTGCCATCAAATGCTCTTTTTCAAACGCGATTTAAAATAATCAGCCCAAGGGCCTTTGGCCTGCGCCATCACATCAGCGGGCGGCAATTCAGTGATTCCATAAAAGGCTTTGAATTCCAGCGTCACGGTATCACGCGCCGCATGGAACCATTTTCCGCAACCGCGATCACAGCGCAAGCGTTCAAAATGCAAACCTTTGGGGTTATGCCGAATGAACAGATAATCGCGCTGTTGCTGATCAGTGATGTTCACAGGATCAGTTGTGGCAGGCCGCGCCACATGCGCCTGTCCACCGAAGTGAAAATCAGTTTCATCACCCGTGGCGTTGCAAACGGGGCAGGTTACAAGAAGCATGGTTGAAACCTCATCATCAATGCGCCACAGCGGCAGCAACGCTTTCGTCAATGAGCCGCCCTTCTTCAAATCGCTTCAGCGAAAATGGCTCAGCAATCGGGTGCGGACGGTCATTGGCCATCGTGTCTGCAAACACATAACCAGAACCAGGAATAGCTTTAAAACCGCCTGTGCCCCAACCGCAATTGACATAAAGCCCTTCAACATCAGTCTTCGACAAGATGGGTGAACGATCGCCCGTCATATCCACAATGCCGCCCCATTGGCGCAACATGCGAAGCCGCGAAATGATGGGGAAGGTTTCAACCAAAGCCGTAACCGTGTGTTCAAGGGCAGGGAATGATCCGCGCTGCGAATAATTATTATAAGGATCAGTGCCGCCGCCCACCACAAGTTCGCCCTTGTCAGATTGGCTCATATAACCATGAACAGTGTTGGCCATCACCACACAATCAATCACCGGCTTGATGGGCTCAGATACCAAGGCTTGCAAACATAGCGATTCAATGGGCATGCGAATGCCCGCCATGTCCATGATGGTGGACACATGACCAGCAGTCACCACGCCCACTTTTTTGGTTTTAATATCGCCGCGCGTAGTGGAAAGGCCCGTCACTTTGCCGCCTTCACGCATGATGCCTGTCACTTCGCAGTTTTGGATGATGTCAACGCCCATCGCATCAGCGCCACGCGCATAACCCCAAGCCACGGCATCATGCCGTCCCGTGCCGCCACGTGGTTGATAATAAGCGCCCAGAATTGGATAGCGGCAATTCGGATCATCATTGATGATGGGGCAAATTTGTTTCACTTCTTCTGGTGTGACCATACGGCAATCCAAGCCCGCCAAACGGTTGGCATGAGCCGTGCGTTGAAACGCTCGCAATTCATGCTGCGTTTGGCACAGCATCAAAACGCCGCGGGGGCTAAACATTACGTTATAGTTCAGGTCTTGCGTCAGACCTTCATAAAGCGACCGAGCCAATTCATAAATGGCGATGGAAGGGTCTTGCAGATAGTTGGACCTGATGATGGTGGTGTTGCGCCCGGTGTTG
>JANXRO010000036.1 GCA_025356765.1 Hyphomicrobiales bacterium
TCAATGAAGGGCGCATAGGGCATGACCATGGCGCAGGTGTGAGTGAAGGCTTCAAGCTGTTCATAAACCCGCTTCATCACCAATGGGTGGCGGTGGCCGGTGTTGACCACGGCGATGCCGCCGCCAAAATCCACATAGCGGTTGCCTTCAATATCCCAAATTTCAGAATTTTCGGCCTTGGCTGCCATGACAGCAGCACCCATGCCAATGCCACGCGAAACGGCTTTGGCGCGGCGTTCAACCCATGCTTTGTTGGATCCGGCGGGCTGGCGGGTGATGGGTGCGTTCATGGTGGTTCTCCAAATAAAAATAATATAGCGTTCTCGGCGTGGATGCCGCAAACAGATTCTATGGTGACAGATGAGGGTTTTCCCATGATGCCAAAGGCCAAACTTGTGAAGCTTGATTTGCCAGATTTTGGTGCACCCAAAACTGAGCCGCAGCTTTCTTCTGAAACCTATGCCAAGCGCCATGAAGCACTTTTATCAAAGCTTCAGCTTCGCAATCTTGATGCGGTGGTGATTTATGGTGATCGTGAACATGTGGCCAATATTTTATGGGCCACGGGTTATGATCCACGTTTTGAGGAAACAATTTATGTGGTGATGCCTGGCCACAAGCCCACGCTGTTTGCGGGCAATGAAGGCTTTCCCTATGCCGAAACGGCACTGGGAAATTTTGATCGCGTCCTGTGGCAGCAACTGAGTTTGATGGGCCAGCCGCGCGACAAAGATCAGCCGCTGCATCAGCTGTTGCAAAATGCTGGACTGAAATCTGGAATGCGCATTGGCTTGGCCGGGTGGAAAGGCTTTGAAACAGAGCAAGGCGTGTTTAATCCGCAATGGTTTGAAACGCCGCATTTTCTGGTTGAGGCGCTGAAAAATTTTGGTGCCGTTGAAAACGCCGCGCATATTTTTATGCACCCCACTTCTGGCCTGCGGGTTCAGAATGAAGCGGCGCAATTGGCGCGGTTTGAATATGCGTCCACGCTTTCCTCGAATGCCATTCGCAAATTCGTTCTGGATGCCAAGGTTGGGATGACGGAATATGCCGCTGTTGCCAACATGCAGTTGGATGGTTTTCCGCAATCCATCCACATCAACATGTGTTCAGGCCCCAGGGCCAAATATGGCCTGCCAAGCCCTTCGATGCGCAAGATTGAAGCGGGGGATCCGATAGTGGTGGGCTTGGGCCTTATGGGTTCACTCAATTGCCGCGCTGGTTTTATGGTTGCCGATCAATCAGAACTTCCCACCCACATTCAAGATTATGTTGAAAAACTTGTGGTGCCTTATTTTGAGGCTGCGGTTGCTTGGTATGAAACGATAGGCATCGGCGTAGAAGGGGGTGCCATTTATAACGCTGTGATGGAAAAGGTGGGGAACCCATTTTTTGGCATCGGTTTAAACCCGGGCCATCTTATTCATTTGGAAGAATGGCTGCATTCACCCATTAAACTTGGCAGCACAATGAAGCTGCAATCAGGCATGGCGCTGCAATGCGACATTATTCCGGCCACGGGCACAGATTATTTCATGTCGAATATCGAAGACGGGATCGCTTTGGCGGATGAGGCTTTGCGCGCTGAATTAAAGTCACACTTTCCTGAAACTTGGCAAAGAATAGAGGCGCGGCGGGCTTTTATGATTGAAATTTTGGGCATGAAATTGAAGCCCGAAGTTCTGCCTTTCAGCAATTTGGCCGCGTGGCTTCCACCGTTTTGGGGCGATACCAGCCGCGCCATGGCCATACGTTAACATTTGGAAAGAAATAATTTTGCCCAGCCACTTGCATTTGGTTCGTTTTGGGCCCATGTAGCGTGCATCGAGTTTCGGCCAGTTGGCTTGGCTTCGTGCTTTCTAGTGTAAGTGCATCGGCCTTTTAAATTTCCCAAGACATCGAGACAAGGCCAAAGCGTATTCGGCGCCAAGGCACAATATATATGCATAGCACAGGAGTTATTATGCCAGTAGGAACAGTAAAGTGGTTTAACACCCAAAAGGGTTTCGGTTTCATTCAGCCAGAAAATGGCAATTCAGATGTGTTCGTTCACATCAGCGCTGTTGAACGCGCTGGCATGAACGGCCTGAACGAAGGTCAGAAAGTTTCTTTTGAGCTGGAAAGCGATAAGCGCACCGGTAAGCAATCAGCAGGCAGCCTCAAAGCCGTCTAAGACCAACAGATTAAAACGCCTCTTCATGTGAGCCGCGGATGTACCGGTCACTGAAGGGGCGTTTTCATTTTATGATCAGCCTTGATTGAATCTATGCTGACGGCTAGAACACCTCAAAACAACAGAGGTAAAGCCACATGAATTCCACACTTGCCAGCCGTTTAACGCCCATCAGCAATGAGATGGCGCGCAACATCATCCTTGCCGTGTTCGGCAGTTTGATTGTGGCTGGAGCTGCGCAAATTTCCATTCCTATGTGGCCAGTGCCGATGACATTGCAATCCCTTGCTGTGCTTCTTGTGGGTGGCGCTTATGGGGCCAGACTTGGTGCTGCGACATTGGCACTTTATGCTGTTGAAGGTGCGGTTGGCCTGCCATTTTTTGCTGGCGGCAAGGACGGCATTTTTGATGCCAAATTAGATTATCTGTTTCCATCAGGCTCTATGGGTTACGTGGTTGGCTTCATCATGGCTGCGGCATTGGTTGGCTATCTCGCCCAATCAGGTTGGATCAACAGTTTTGCACGCATGATTGCTGCATCGCTTGTGGGCGCAGCTGTGCTTTATGTTCCTGGCCTTTTGTGGCTTGGCGTGTGGGCGGCAAAAACCCAAGGCATGGATTTTAGTGCAGCGACCAATGCTGCATTGAATTGGGGTTTCATCCCGTTCATTCCAGGCGACATTATCAAAGCCGTGATTGCCGGCCTTGGATTATCGGCCACGTGGAAAAATGTAGGGTGGAACCGCGTTGAGAAATAACTGAACAGCGCACACGCGTTCGTGTTGCTTGCGCTAATTGGTCTCAATTAAATATCAGATGCAAGTGATTGCCATTCGTGGTTTTGCTGTCTATAGAGCGGTCGCGTTAGACTGTTGGGGCGTCGCCAAGCGGTAAGGCACCGGATTTTGATTCCGGCATTCGGAGGTTCGATCCCTCCCGCCCCAGCCAACGTATCTCCGCTCAGAAGGTGAGCATATAATGGCATTAGATATCGGTTGGGGCGCTGCATTGGTTGCGGGCGTATTTTCTTTTTTAAGTCCGTGCGTGCTGCCTTTGGTGCCACCTTATCTGGTTTTCATCAGTGGCGTTTCGCTGGATGATTTGAAAAAAGGCACAAGCAGCAACAGGCAGGTTATGCTGGCCTCACTGGCCTTCGTGTTGGGCTTCACAACTGTGTTTGTTGGCCTTGGTGCAACAGCATCTTACATCGGCCAGATCTTGCGCAATGAATTGCCTCTACTGGCAAAAATTGCTGGTGTGTTCATCATCATCATGGGTTTGAATTTTCTTGGCGTGTTCAAGCTTGCATTCTTGTCACAAGAAAAGCGTTATCAACAAGAAGCAAAGCCTGTGGGGCTTTTGGGGGCTTATGCCATTGGCTTGGCCTTTGCATTTGGGTGGACACCGTGCATTGGCCCTGTGCTTGCTGCAATCTTGTCGCTTGCTGCGTCCACTGAAAGTGTAACCAAAGGTGCCGCGTTGCTCAGTGTTTATTCGTTGGGCCTTGGCATTCCGTTTTTAATTGCGGCCGCCAGCATCAACGTGTTCATGCAGTTTTTTGCAAAGTTCAAAACCAAACTGGGCATGGTCGAAAAAGCTATGGGCGGGTTGTTGGTTGTCACGGGTGTCATGTTCCTCACAGGCTGGATGCAAATCGTCAGCTATTGGCTGATTGAACATTTTCCCGGCCTTGCCTCTATTGGTTGATAACTCTGTGCTTGGCCTGTTGCGATAAATAACTTCGCGCTAGTGTTGGGGAATGACTGAGGCTTTATTCAAAAAACTAGAAGGCGTTCAAGCCTGCGTGTTTGATGCTTATGGAACGTTGTTTGATGTGGCTTCACCCGTGATGAAGCTTTCATCTTCAATCGGTGACAAGGCTCAAGACGTGGCCAAGCTGTGGCGCACAAAACAATTGGAATATACATGGGTGCGCAGCTTAATTGGTGTTCACGCAGATTTTTGGCATGTGACGCGCGAGGCATTGGATTTTACGCTGGAAAGTTTCGCAATCACTGAGGCTGGCCTTGCCGATGAATTGATGACCGGCATGTTGAAGCTTGATGTTTACGCTGATGTGGCAACAGCCCTGCAAGCCTTGCGCGCCAAGGGCAAACGGTTGGCAATTTTGTCGAATGGCAGCCCCTCGATGCTCGATTCGGCCCTGCGCCATGCAGGCTTGGACAAGGTTTTTGAGCACGTGCTTTCCGTTGAAGAGGTTGGTATTTATAAACCCAGCCGCCGGGTTTATCGCTTGGCCATGCAAAAGCTTCACATCGCCGATGCGCCTTCGGTGTGCTTTGCTTCGGCCAATGGCTGGGACGCACATGCCGCCGCCCAGTTCGGCTTTCAAGCTGTAAGAGTCATGCGAAGTGCGGGAGCGACAGAAAGATTGCCCGGAAAACTGGCCGCAAGTGTCACCAGCTTAGGGCAGGTGGCAGAGTTGGTGTGATACCCCATTCCAACGCTGGCCAACGCTGGATAGATTTGTCGCAATCTTCGGCTCGATATGGACTTTGCCAGAAACCGAATGCTAGGCTTTTGATATGTTGAACAACCGCCATGTTGTCTGGTCTGATCTGCGAGCAATGCTTGTGGGCTGGCTGGTTTGTGCATTGTTGCTGCCAACTCTGCTGGGCTTTATCCCCATAGCCAAGGCCAGTGCGGCTGATGACTTGGTTCAGGTTTCAGAATCGCAGCTTTGCGCCCAAATCGGTCATCTGGCCAATGGTGATGGCAAACCTACCAAAAGCCAGCATAATCATGATTGCCCATGCTGTTTGCCTTCAGGTTTAGGACAAGTGGCGCTGCCGCCGTATGATGTTGCGGTTCTTTCCATTGTAACTCGGCACAAAACCAAATTGGGGCTGGTTGAATTTGTTTTGCGCCACCCGGCAAACCGACTTTACAGGCTTGCGCCCGCGCGCGCGCCGCCCGTGTTCCTGTCACTTTGAAATCTGATTCCCGTGAAAGGCCCATTGTGCCTTCACGCGCACCTTCATTTTAATTGACGAGGAATATTATGTCCACTTTCAACTCGGCGGCCGATCGGCCTGCTGCAAGCTCACGTTTTTACCGCGCTGTCTGGCGCTGGCACTTTTATGCTGGCCTTTATGTCGTGCCCTTTCTGCTGATGTTGGCCATCACAGGACTAGTCATGCTTTATGCCAGTTCTATTGAATCCCAGTTCGGCAAAAAATACCATGTTGCGGTAGAAGGCCAACGCATGACACTGCAAACCCAAGCCGCGGCGGCGTTGCAAGCTGTTCCGGGCGCCACGATCACAACATTTATTGCCCCGCGCAGCGATGATCTGGCCAATGTGTGTGTTGTCACCGCCAACGACAAGCAACATTTCGTGGCTGTTAATCCCCATGATGCCAAAGTGCTCGACAATGTCATCAAGGATGACACGTTGTTCTACTGGGCTCGCGCCATTCATGGCAGCTTTATGATCGGCCTGCCCAGCGCGGGCTGGGGCGATCATTTGATTGAAGTTGCCGCTGGTTTAAGCGTCATTCTGGTGATCTCGGGCCTTTACATGTGGTGGCCGCGCGGCAATCAGCGTTTCATATCTGCGTTGCTGCCAAATTTCTCTCGCCAAGGCCGCGCGCTGTGGCGGGAATTGCATGTCACAGGTGGACTTTATGTCTCGATCATTTTGTTGGCTTTCCTGATCAGCGGGCTGTCGTGGACGGGCTTTTGGGGCGGTCAATACGTTCAGCTTTGGAACACGTTTCCCGCCAGCAAATATGATGCGCCCAAATCTGATAAGAACCACGCTTCCCTGAACCATGCTGCGTTGAAAGAAGTGCCTTGGACATTGGAACAGACGCCATTGCCCAAATCAGGTTCTTTGGCGGGGGCCGTTGGCCTCAAAGAGGGAACGGCGGTGAACCTTGATACAGTAACCGCCTTTGCGCGTGGTTATGGCTTCGACGAACAATTCCGCGTTTCACCGCCTGCCGATGCAGACGGGGTTTATACGGTGATGGCAGACTCGATGAACCAAGACAACACATCTCCGTTTAAAGACCGCACGCTTCATATTGATCAATATACCGGCAAAATTCTCGCCGACATTCCTTTTGCCGCTTATCCGCTTGGCGGCAAGGCAATGGCTGTGGGCATTGCGCTGCATGAGGCCGGAATGGGTCTCTGGAACCTGATCTTCAACACGGTTTATTGCCTGCTGATCATTTTCATTTGCGTATCAGGTATAGTGATGTGGTGGATGCGCAGGCCAGCTCGTGCCCTTGGTTCGCCGCTGTATGCCAAGAACACCAAGGTCCCCGTTGTCGTGCTTGGGCTTGGGGCGGTTCTGTGTGCCATGTTTCCGCTTTCAGGCATCGCCATAGCACTTTTTGCCATTATTGATTTTCTGCTGCCCAAGCGATTCAAAGAGGCTGGAGGTTCGATGCTGACTGCTGAATAAAATGGTCATATAATTACAAAAATGCCGGGCTCCCTCAGTTGGGGGCCGGCACACTCAATTTTGTCAGGGCGCAATTGAACTCAAGGTATTCGCCAATGTTCAAGCACCCTTCACCCTCAGCCTCATCCCATCAACGCCTGTTACTTTCACGCGCGTTCCGGCGGCGGCGTCTTCGCCTTCAACATCCCACAGCGTGTCTTCCACCTTGATTTTGCCGTTGCCGTTAATGATGGCTTTTTCCAAGATGAAGCTGCGACCCACTAGGCCAGCTTGGCGTTGATTCAGGTGTGGGCTATCAGATTTCACAGCCCAAGACCGGCTGACAAAACGCCAAGACGCGGCCACGCATATAATCGCCAAGGCCGCAAAGGTTAGGGCCTCACCTGTCCAACCTAAATGCAGCAACGATGCCACGATTGCTGTTAAAACGGCAGCGGCCGCAAGCCAAATCATAAAAAAACCGGGTTGGGCCATTTCAGCCAGCAACAAAACGCCAGCCAAAATCCACCAGAAATAGGTTCCAAAAATTGGGAAGAGGGTGTTCATAAAACAGTCTCCTTCACATTGAACATC
>JANXRO010000092.1 GCA_025356765.1 Hyphomicrobiales bacterium
GCCCATGTTTGCGCCGAAGCCGCAAAATAAAGCGATGGCGTTGAAAATGTTGCCGCCAAAACCACCATGATTGTTGCTGATGATAAAAGTTGACACGTTGCAATCGTCATGGGGGCAATTCCCACCAATCGCTTTTTGGCCCACACAGTTGAAAGCCCATAACAGGCCGACGCAAATGTCACCGCAAGAATCCCTAAGCTTTGCGCGCCCAAATCGCCAAACTTGCCCTCTTTCAAAACGACCACGCCAACCAGACCCAAAGCCAACGCCAAGCCTTTGCGCAATGATAATTTCTCCATCGCAAACAGCGCCATGAAGGCCGCGCCAAACATCGGCGAGGTGGCGTTGATGACAGAAGCCAACCCACCTGAAATATAATGTTGGCCCCATGAAATGGCGGTGAACGGCAAAACATTATTGAGAACACACATGCCTGCACAAGCAGTCCACGTTTTAGAATCGCGCGGCAAAGGCCCTTGGAAATACAAATGCACCGGAAGCAAAATTGCCGCCGCAATCCCTAGCCTTGCAAACACGATGAGCAATGCGGGAAGCTCTTTCACCGCCACGCCCACAAACATGAATGATCCGCCCCATATCAAAGCCAGCAAAGACAGCATGAGCCAAGATTGAGTGTCGATCACATAGTCAGGATTGTTTTTCATGGATGCACGTTAGGGGGCTGGATAAACGCCAGCCACCCGTTTTACGATTCCATCGTCAATCGCTTGTCCAAATAGTCCGAACAAATTTGCGTCAAATCTTCGATGCGATCTTGGAAAAAGTGGTTGGCATCAGGAATAACTTTATGTTCGATCGTTATGCCCTTTTGTGTTTTCAACTTTGACACAAGCGTGTGAATGGCTTCTGGCGAAGACACTGTGTCCTTGCCGCCATTTACAAAAAGTCCAGATGCAGGGCAGGGTGCCAAGAACGAAAAATCATAATGCTTGGCCAAAGGTGCAATTGAAATGAAGCCCGAAATTTCTGGGCGGCGCATCAAAAGCTGCATGGAAATCCAAGCGCCAAATGAAACACCTGCAATCCAGCAAATCTTGGCCTCGCGGTTTAAGGCTTGCATCCAATCCAGGGCAGATGCGGCATCAGCCAATTCTCCGGCACCATTGTCAAAAAGTCCTTGGCTGCGACCAACGCCACGAAAGTTAAAGCGCAACACCGAAAAGCCGCGTGATTGAAACATTCCATAAAGCGAATGAACAATCGGGTTGTTCATGGTGCCACCGAAGGTGGGGTGGGGGTGAAGCAAAATCGCAACGGGCGAAGCCGCAGCTTTAGATTGGTGATAGCGCGCTTCGATGCGACCCGCAGGGCCATTAAAAATAACTTCGGGCATTATGTTCGAACTACCTTTGCAAAAAATCCATAACCCAAAAGCGATTAGTTGACTCCGCAACTCGGATTAAATAAAACAGTTTAGAACGGTTCCAAAAAAGCCGTCTGCCATCTGGCTTCCGCGCTTTAGCACGGGGCGGGGGGCAAAAAGCAAGCTTTTCGTTAGGTTTGAAGGCAGTTGTTACGATGAAAATGAGCACAAAAGGCCGTTACGCGGTTATGGCGATGATTGATATTGGCACAAACAGTGCCGGTAAGCCTGTGCCTTTGGCCGACATTGCTGAACGCCAAGACATTAGCCAAGAATATTTGGAACAGCTTTTTGGCAAATTGCGCCGCGCAGATCTGGTTGCAAGCTCTCGCGGCCCAGGCGGCGGCTATGTTTTGGCGCGCGATGCTTCTGAAATTCAGATGGCCGATATTATCCACGCGGTGGATGAAGAATTGCAATTCACCCGCTGCAATGGCGATGCCGTTGAAGGGTGTGTGAAGGGCGAACGTTGCTGCGCCCATGATCTGTGGTCAAGCATGGGCCGCCAAATGATGAACTTTCTGGACTCGATCACGTTGGAAGACGTGGTTTCAAAACGTAACCTCGCTTTGGCCGCATCCATTAAACAGGCCAAAGACAGGCATGTTCTGCGATGAGAACCTATCTTGACCATAATGCCACAAGCCCGCTTCGGCCTGAGGTGAAAGCTGCAATGCTGGCGGCGATGGATGTTCATGGCAACGCCTCTTCCGTTCACCACGAAGGCCGCAAGGCCCGCAAGATGATGGACGATGCGCGCGAAAATTTGGCATTCAACCTTGGCTGTTTGCCGCAAATGATAACCTTCACCAGTGGCGGCACCGAAGCCAACACCACGGCGATTGGTGGCGTTGAAGTTGAACGCATTTTAATTTCCGCTGTTGAACATGACAGTGTTCGCGCCGCTGCGGCCGCAAGCGGCAAGCCCCTTGAGATTATTCCGGTGGACCATTCAGGCTTGGTGGATTTGGCTGAACTGGAAAAAATGTTGCAAGGCCCCAAGGCCTTGGTGAGCGTGATGGTCGCCAACAATGAAAGTGGTGTGGTTCAAAACGTTGAAGAGATTGTGCGATTGACTGCTAAGGCGGGCAGCATAAGCCATGTTGACGCCGTGCAGGCGCTTGGCAAACGGCCTTTAAACTTTGGCCTTGTGGGTTGTGATTTAATGACGGTGGGTGCCCATAAAGTGGGTGGCCCGGTTGGCATTGGCGCGTTGATCATTCGTGATGGTTTAGTGGTGAAGCCATTGTTGAACGGTGGTGGCCAAGAATTGCGCCGCCGCGCCGGAACGGAAAACCTTGTGGCCATCGCGGGCTTTGCAGCCGCTGCCCAAGCGCCACGCGTAGATACAAAACAACTTGTCGACACCCTTGAAGCAGCACTTGATGGCGCTTTGATATTTGGCAACGGCGTTGAGCGCCTGAACAACACCACCTGCTTTGCGATGGAAGGCATGAAGGCCGAAACCGCATTGATGAATTTTGATCTCGAAGGCGTTGCCTTGTCATCAGGTTCGGCGTGCTCATCAGGCAAGGTTGGCCGCTCACATGTTTTGGAAGCCATGGGTGTCGCACCTGCAATCTCAAGCACCGCCCTTCGCGTATCATTGGGGTGGAATACAACTGCCGAAGACATCCGCCATTTCATCACCGTTTGGCGCAAACTCAATCAACGCGTTAAAGCGAAAGCTGCATAAATTATGGCCGACCAAGACACCATTGATCTCGTCAAAACCATCGAAGTCGATAAATATAAATATGGCTTTGAAACCGATATTGAATCAGATTACGCGCCCAAGGGTCTCAATGAAGATATCGTTCGCTTCATTTCGGCCAAGAAAAATGAACCAGCGTGGATGCTTGAATGGCGCTTGGAAGCTTACCGTGTTTGGCTGGAGATGGTTGAACCCACCTGGGCCAAGGTTCACTATCCCAAAATTGATTTTCAAGATTTGTATTATTATGCCGCGCCAAAATCACAAGCCGCACCAAAAAGCTTGGATGAGATTGATCCCAAGCTTTTGGAAACCTATGCCAAGCTGGGCATTCCGTTAAAGGAACAGGAAATTCTTGCGGGCATCAGGAAGCAGGGCGAAAAATCTTTGCTTGATGATGAAGGCAATGAAATTGCTCAAAGCCGCGTTGCGGTGGATGCAGTATTTGACTCGGTGTCTGTTGTCACCACATTCAAAGATGAACTGGCCAAAGCGGGCGTTATTTTCTGCTCCATCTCTGAAGCCCTGCGTGAACATCCTGAGTTGGTGAAAAAATATTTGGGTTCAGTTGTTCCGCAAAGTGATAATTTTTATGCAGGGTTGAACGCAGCAGTGTTTTCTGATGGATCTTTTGTTTACGTGCCGCCCGGCGTGCGCTGCCCCATGGAACTTTCAACCTATTTCCGCATGAACGCCAAAAACACTGGCCAGTTTGAGCGCACGCTGATCATTGCAGATAAAGGCTCTTACGTTTCATATCTTGAGGGTTGCACAGCACCGATGCGCGAACAAAGCCAACTTCACGCCGCTGTGGTGGAGCTGATTGCACTTGAAGATGCCGAAATCAAATATTCAACCGTGCAAAATTGGTATCCCGGTGATGCCGAAGGCAAGGGCGGCATCTATAATTTTGTAACCAAACGCGGCGATTGCCGTGGCGACCGCGCCAAAATTTCGTGGACGCAAGTTGAAACAGGTTCGGCCATCACGTGGAAATATCCAAGCTGCATTTTGCGCGGTGAATCTTCGCGTGGTGAGTTCTACTCAATCGCCATTTCCAACGGCCGCCAACAAGTCGACAGCGGCACCAAGATGATTCATTTAGGCAAGAACTCATCCAGCCGCATCATCTCTAAAGGCATTGCTGCGGGCAGATCAGATAACACCTATCGTGGGTTGGTTTCGGCACACCGCAAAGCCACCAATGCGCGCAACTTCACGCAATGTGACAGCCTGTTGATCGGCGATCAATGTGGCGCACACACAGTGCCTTATATTGAGTCAAAAACCTCAACCGCGCAGTTTGAACACGAAGCCACGACGTCGAAAATTTCAGACGATCAAATGTTCTATTGCATGTCTCGTGGCCTCTCGCAGGAAGAAGCAGTGGCCTTGATCGTCAACGGCTTCGTGCGTGATGTGATACAACAACTGCCAATGGAATTCATGGCGGAAACACAGAAGTTAATTGGAATTAGTTTAGAAGGCTCAGTTGGTTAAAATGTTAAAAATCGAAAACCTCCACGTCAAACTTGCTGACGAAAATCGCGAAATTCTCAAAGGTCTTTCGCTCACCGTAAAGCCTGGCGAAGTGCATGCCATCATGGGCCCCAATGGCTCTGGCAAGTCCACGCTCAGCTATGTTCTGGCGGGCCGCGAAGGGTATGAGGTGACGGAAGGTTCCGTTACTTACAACGGCGAAGATATGTTGGCGCTTGATCCCAACGTACGCGCCGCCAAAGGCTTGTTCCTTGCCTTCCAATACCCCATTGAAATTCCCGGCGTGCAAACCATGCAGTTTTTGAAAGTTGCACTCAACGCCCAACGCAAGGCGCGCGGCGAGAAGGAGCTTTCAATTCCCGAATTTATGCGCTTTGTGAAAGAGCGCGCGGCCAAACTGAACATCAGCCAAGACATGTTGAAACGCCCGGTGAATGTTGGTTTCTCCGGCGGTGAAAAAAAGCGGGCAGAGATTTTGCAAATGGCTGTGTTGGAACCATCACTGTGCGTGCTTGATGAAACAGACTCTGGTCTTGATATTGATGCGTTGAAAGTTGTGTCGGAAGGTGTCAACGCCTTGCGTTCGCCAGAACGGGCCATGATTGTAATCACGCATTACCAACGCCTCCTCGATCATATTGTGCCAGATTTTGTTCATGTGCTTTCGG
>JANXRO010000093.1 GCA_025356765.1 Hyphomicrobiales bacterium
TCGCCCGTGGCCGGGTTAAACACGGCAGACATGCGCCCTGATGTGCCGTCCACAAGCTTGCCATTGATATGATGTTGAATGGTTTTCATAATTTTCTCCCAAATGTTGGAGATTAGATACGCCTTCCAGATTTGCACAGCAAGATAAAGAATTGCAATTTCGATGTGCATAAATTAATGTCAAAGAATGGATTGGGATCGTATTCGCATTTTTCTGGCAGTGGCGCGCGCCGGGCAAATTCTGGGCGCTGCTCAACAGCTTGGCCTGAACCATGCCACCGTGGGCCGCCAGCTCACTGCCCTTGAAACTGATCTGGGCGCAAAACTTGTTGAACGCCAAACCATGGGCTGCACTTTAACGCCCGCTGGCGAAGCTTTGCTGAAATCAGCTGAGCGGGTTGAATCAGAAGTCTTGCAAGTGGGTTCTGAAATATCGGGTGCGCGTTCGGCAATTTCCGGCACAGTGCGCGTGGGCGCTCCTGATGGTTTAGGCAATTATTTTTTGGCCCGCAGCATGGGTAAACTGGCCAAGGCCCACCCGGAACTTACCATTCAACTTGTGCCCCTGCCGCGTACATTTTCGCTCTCACGGCGCGAGGCCGATATTGTTGTAACCTTGGATCGGCCCAAGCAGGGAAAATTGATCATCAAAAAACTGACAGATTACACATTGAGCATTTATGCCGCCGCGTCTTATCTGAAAGACCAAGGCAACATCCGCACGATGGAAGATTTGGATGGCCGATTGTTCATCACCCATGTGGAAGATTTTGTTTATAGTCGCGCATTGGATTATGCCGCCGAGCTTGGCCAACGCATGAAGCGCCATTATGAATGTGGAAGTGTTGTGGCGCAGATGGAAGCCGTGCGTGCGGGCCATGGTGTTGGAATTCTGCATGATTACGCCGCACTTCAATTTACCGAATTAAAACGCGTGTTGCCCGCCACACATTTTACCCGAACCTATTGGCTGATGAGCCACCCCGATACACACCGCACAGCACGGGTTGGGGTGGTTTATGATTATCTTTCAACAACTGTGCAGAAGGCCAAAAAAGACTTCATGCGGCAAATTTGATGTGCGCACCTCATTTTTCTTGTGTGGATTGAAAATATCCTTTAACCGAGCCTCACCAAATTCAACGACCATCAGGAGAAACCATGGCCCGCATTACCCTTCGCCAACTGCTCGACCACGCCGCTGAACAAGATTATGGTGTTCCTGCTTTTAACATCAACAATATGGAACAAGCGCTGGCCATCATGTCAGCTGCTGCTGCTGCTGATGCGCCCGTGATTATTCAAGCTTCACGCGGTGCGCGCTCTTATGCCAATGATATTATGTTGCGCCATATGATGGACGCCATCACCGAAATTTATCCGAACATTCCAGTTTGCGTGCATTTGGATCACGGCAATGAACCTGGTACCTGCATGACAGCCATTCAATCTGGCTTCACATCGGTGATGATGGATGGTTCTTTGATGCTCGACGGAAAAACACCAGCCGATTGGGCTTACAACGTAGGTGTTACAAAAACTGTGACAGACATGGCGCATTTAGGTGGCATTTCTGTTGAAGGTGAACTTGGCGTTTTAGGCTCGCTTGAAACCGGCATGGGCGACAAGGAAGACGGCCACGGCGCTGAAGGCAAGCTTTCCCATGATCAACTTCTCACCAACCCGGAAGAAGCTGTAAAGTTCGTCAAAGAAACCAATGTGGATGCCTTGGCCATTGCCATGGGCACTTCCCACGGCGCTTATAAATTCAGCCGCAAACCCGATGGCGCGGTTTTGGCCATGAACGTGATTGAAGAAATTCATAAAAAGTTGCCCAACACCCATTTGGTGATGCACGGTTCATCTTCTGTGCCGGAAGATTTGCAAGAAATCATCAACAAGTTTGGTGGCCAAATGAAGCCAACATGGGGCGTGCCAGTGGCTGAAATTCAACGCGGCATCAAGCACGGCGTTCGCAAGATCAACATCGACACTGATAATCGCATGGCTATGACAGGCGCCATTCGCAAAGTGTTGTTCGAAGACAAATCAGAATTTGACCCACGCAAATATCTAAAGCCCGCCATGGAAGCCATGACCAAGCTTTGCGCCCAACGCTTTGCTGAGTTTAACACCGCAGGCCAAGCCAGCAAAATCAAGAAAGTGCTCTCCGTAGCCGAAATGGCCAAGCGCTATAAAGACGGATGTTTGAACCAGAAATTTGCTTGAGGGTTCGACATTAATCTAAAAAAGGCTCCCGGCTGGGAGCCTTTTTTATTGACTTCCCAGCATTGAAATATGCATCAAATGATGCTAGTTTTGATGCGGGAGATTTATCATGCGCAGCACGTTCACGATCGAAGACAAGCTCTTGGCCGAAGCGAAGAAGTCATCGGGCATTGAGAGCACCAAGGAGGTTGTCCATGCTGCTCTCACACAAATGATCCAGCGTGAAGCGGCTTTGCGGCTTGCAAAACTCGGAGGTACTATGCCCAACTTTAAAGCGCCACCGCGCCGTCGGTTTGGTTGAGCGTGATACTGGCTGACACCTCTATTTGGGCTGATCACTTTCGCAGCAACGTTTTTCACCTGGCTGAACTGCTTAGCGTCAACAACTTGGTGATTCATCCCTTTGTGATTGCTGAAATTTCTTTGGGCAGCCTGCGCGGTCAAGGCAAATCAATCAGTGATCTTAAATCGTTGCCCCTCACAAGGGTTGTTGATGATGCGGCAGTGCTTCACTCTATTGAATCGCTTAAACTGTACTCAACGGGCATAGGATTTGTGGATGCCCACATTCTGCTTTCCGTAAAACAAGAAGGCCATGATCTTTGGACGCGCGACAAACGCTTGGCAGCGCAAGCACAACGGTTAGGCGTGCACTATAGCGCAATGCAATAGGCGGTGCGCTTGGGAGAGAACATATTTGCATTTTTGGTTTGAATTGATAGAACCTTTAAACCAAACTTGGAGGCAATCCCATGAAAACCCTCTACTATTCCCGCAACCCAAACCCGCGGCTTGCAATTGCAGTGGCGCGGCATTTGAATGCGCCTGTTTCGCTTGAATGGGCCTCGCCGTTTTCGCCTGATCAGGCAGAGAAATTCAAGGCGTTGAACCCAACACAGCTTATCCCCATTCTGGTCGAAGATGGCCCGC
>JANXRO010000106.1 GCA_025356765.1 Hyphomicrobiales bacterium
GAATAAGGCTCTCCAAACAGGGCGTGGTTGCCATTGCGGGTTTCATTGATCCATGCTTCAGGAACGATGCCCTGGCCACCTTCTAATACCATTTGGCCAAAGCGGGCATAATCTCGCAGCGTGGCGTTAAAGCCACCATCAGCGATGGAATAGCCAGCACGATCAACAGTGAAATAAGCTGATTCTTCAGCGCCCAATTTCTGCCAGATATTTTCTGAGACAATCTCGTGCAAACGTTTGCCCGTCACGCGCTCCATGGCAAAAGCCAAAACATCTGTTTCAATGGAACGATATTCAAAAGCTGTGCCATGGGGCCTGGTAGTTTGTTTGAGGCCCAAGATCTGTTGCCAGACATCACTAGGCCATGTGAGTTTTGGGTCAGCATCAGCGGGAATGGGTTTCCACCCGCAGGCCACATCTAATTGCCCCACATCTGAATGTGGATCTGTGTAGGTTTCATCAAACCTGACACCGGTGGTCATATCCAACACCTGTTGCAGGATTGCACCCTTCCAGCCTGTGCGATCCAGTTCCGGCAAATAGTGGGTGATGTGTTGCGTAGGATCAAGCAAGCCTTGGCCTATCAGGATGCCAGCCGTCATTCCCACCACAGATTTTGCAACCGACTGGGAAAGATGAAGATGGCGGGGGCTCATACCATTAAAATAACGCTCGTACACAAAGTTGCCATGATGCAGAACAATAAATCCATCTGTGTACAGATCATTCAACAAGGGCAAGAGAGGCTTGGTTTGGCCATCTGGATTTGCCACTTCCAGCGTGTCTAAATTATTCTGGCGCGTGTTGAAAGTTCGAACCGGGCCTTCTCCGCGCCACACTTCAGTTGTGGGTAACACTTCACGGATGTGTTGAAACGTCCAGCGGTTAAAGGGCGCTCTGTCCCATTCCATTTTTGGGATTGCTATTCTTCCCCCGTCTTTTGAACGGGGGAAGGCGTTATCGTTCAGTGTCATCCCTTCAGCTTTGTCCAAATCTTGTTATAGATTTCGATGACGGCTGGATCGCAAGGCGGCACAAATTCAGGTTCTGGTGAGCCAGCAGGTGGATTGATTTCAGGTGCTTCAGCAAAGTCCTTATCCATGAAGGGTTTGGAACCCACGATGCCATTTTGATAACGGGCGAAATCTGAAATCAACGCGGCATTTTCAGGGTCCATCACAAAATTCTGGA
Source organism: Hyphomicrobiales bacterium (assembly GCA_025356765.1). Classification (GTDB taxonomy): domain Bacteria; phylum Pseudomonadota; class Alphaproteobacteria; order Rhizobiales; family Aestuariivirgaceae; genus Aestuariivirga. The sequence goes on from JANXRO010000106.1 coordinate 1,192, forward strand.
AGGCTTTGGCGTTGTCGAGATTTTTAGCACCCTTCAACACAGCCACATTGTCCATGAAACCTTCAATGCCTTCTTTGGGGAAAGCAAATTGCACCGTGGCCACCTGTTGGCGTGCGCGCCAAGAATAGCCATTCCAGTTTTGTGACACAGCAACATCATGCGATGAAAGCTTGGTGAGCGTATCATAGCTGAAGGTTTTCCACGTGGGCTTTGCGGCCTCGAGAAGATCGCTAACTTTTTTCAGGTTTTCCTTATCGGCTGAACAACGCGGTTGACCCAAATAGCGTTCGGCGGCGTGCATGATGGATGTCATGTCATCCAGCATATTGATCTGGCCTTTAAGTTCGTCAGGTGTTTTGAACAAAATGCCATAGGTGTTGATGTCGCCTTTGTATTTGGCAGTATCAACGGAAAACGCTGTCAAACCAATTTGCCATGGAACAGAATAGTGCCTGCCATCATCCCAATATGAATGAATGTATTTAGGCTCGATGTTTTTGAAATTCGCCATGGCATTTGGCTCGGTTTGCTCAAGCAAACCATCTTTAATCATAATGGCAACAGTATAATCTGTGGGCACGACGATGTCATAGCCAGAATTTCCGGCACGTACTTTTGACAACATGGTTTCGTTTGAATCATAGCTATCCAAGGTGACTTTCACATTGAATTGCTTTTCAAACTTTTCGATCAGTTTGGGGTTGGTATAATCACCCCAATTATAGATGTGCAATTCGCCATCAGCCATGGCAGGCGCACTGGCCAATGCCAGTGTTGCCAGAGACGCAGCGGCAAGCAATAGTTTCTTCATTGAGTTCTCTCCTGTTTCAAGTTTTTTTGGTGCGGGCAATAAGAAATGATATTGAGATAAAAGCCACTGACACAAGCAGTAAAATTGTCGAAATGGCATTAATTTCAGGCGTGATGGGCCTTCTGATCTGGTTCCAGATAAACAGCGGCAAGGTGGTTTGGCCGGGGCCGGCCACAAGTTGTGTGATGGTGAAATCATCAAAGGAAACAATAAAGGCTAGGGCAGCACCCGATGCCACGCCCGGCAGCAACAACGGCAGCGTGACACGCTTAAAAGCTTGCCATGGTGTTGCATAAAGATCAGCTGCGGCATTTTCCAAGGTTAAATCCATATCTTCAAGCCTTGCCTTGATGGGCATGAAGGCAAAGGGAATGCAAAACACAATATGGGCCAGCATGATATTGCCAATGCCGAAGTTTAAACCAAAGACACCAGCCAGCATGGCGAAAAACGAAAGTGTGGCCACGGCGGTGATAATTTCAGGTACCATAAGCGGCAGGTTGACAACCATCAAAGCAGCAGAAAGGCCGGGCCAAGCTTTAACCCGCGTCATGCCAATGGCGGCCATCGTTGCAAAACTTGTTGAGACAAGCGTTGCTACGGCAGATATGGCCAAGGTGTTTTTAGCAGCACTATGAAATTCAGGGTTCAGCAAAGCCACGCCAAACCATTTTACACTGAAGCCACCCCACATGGCGGCCAAATCTCCGGCATTGAATGCGAAAAGAACGAGAATTAAAATTGGTGTGTAAAGCAGCGCCAAGCACAGCATGGTGATGGTTTTAAATCCGGGTTGAGATTTCACGTCAACCATGGGTGCCAATCTTTCCCGAGGTGTTGCGCACGTAAAAATAAAGCGCCAACAAAACTGCTGCCATCAAAATCAATGCTTGGGCTGACCCCAATGGCCAGTTGCGGCCCGAACCAAATTGTTGGGCTATCAAATCACCAATCATCAAATGAGTGCCGCCGCCCAAGATAAGCGGGGTGACATATGCGCCAAGCGAGGGAATGAACACCAGTAAACAGCCCGCAATGATGCCGGGTTTTGACAAAGGAATAATAACGCGGCGCAGCACCTGGGCTTTGGTTGCATAAAGATCATGGCCTGCTTCAACCAAGCGAAAATCAAGTTTTTCCAAACTGGAATAAAGCGGCAAAACCATGAAAGGCAAATACGAATAAAGCAGGCCCAGCATGATGGCAAAATTGGTGTAAAGCATGGTGATGGGCTTGTCGATGATATGGGCCCAGCTGAGCATATTGTTGATGAGGCCCTGATCGCGGATCAAAAACATAATGGCCAAGGTGCGCACCAGCAAATTTGACCAAAAGGGAATTGTGATCAGCAACACCCACCAATTGCGTTCTTGAGGCGGGCGCGTGGCCATGAAATAGGCCGTTGGAAAACCAATCAACAAACACGCCAGTGTTGTGGCCGCAGCAAAAAGAATGCTGCGCAAATAAATATAAAGATAATCAGGCGAGAATTGCAGCGTATCGTCAAAAATATCACGCTGAAAAAGGAAGTTCAAATAGGCCGTGGTGGAAAATTTCCATTCAACCCCACCATAGGGAGCTGCTTTTAAAAACGAATAAATCAAAATCACGAACAGCGGCCCGATGCCAAACAGCGTGATGGTAAACAGCGACGGCAGGGCCAAAAGGCGGTGGCGCTTGGCTGCAAGGGCCGCTGCGATACGTTCAGTTTCTTCGGCTTGTGACAGCGATTTTTGCACGAGGCCCTAATCCTTCAA
>JANXRO010000124.1 GCA_025356765.1 Hyphomicrobiales bacterium
CTTTGGCTTTGTTGCCAGAACGAAGTTTCTTGTGGGGCCTCAATGGGCTCTATGCAGGGCCGGGAAATCGTTAGATTTTACCACGAAAAAGTTTTGGTGGAGTTTTTGGATTGCTCGAACCACTTCCCATATCTGTTAGAACCACAACGCTGCAGCGTGGCCTGTCAATCGAAACTGCCGCCAGCGATCGCAATTGCCGTGGGCCCGCTTTGCAGGCCACAGCCTCTTGGCAAGAGCCGCCAGATTGTTCCATCCAGATTGGCGTTCCGTGATTTTTTATCCACGTTGTGCAACAACGCACCGCAACACTGCGGTTAATGCTGGCGCTGCAATGGTCTGCCAACGACGTGGCTTTGGCTGGCGAAGTCAAAGAAAGTGATGCACCAACTGAAAGTACTGCTGCGGCAATTAAGAAAGAAAACTTTGAAGTATGCGACATGACGTCCTCCTAAAAATTTGCGATCATCATTGATCGATGTTTAGAAGATACTTCAGTCGAGATGAGCCTGCCCTGAACACCGCATTCATTCAGCGTTCAGAAAAAATTGTTTCAAATTTAGTGCAGTCGCTTCATGGCAATGCCCAACATTTCATAGTTCACGCGGTAAAAGCCATCGGCGCCCAAAAGCACAGCTTCGGGCATAACGCGCAAAACCTCCTGGGCCATCACACCTTCGTAAACGCCAGGCCGATCATTATATTCAAAATCATAAAGGCCCAACCCAAAAACTGTAGAACCAACGCGGTGGATATTATGCTTCAACCGCGCATCAGAAAGGTTCGTGTTTGGGGGTGGTGATGGTGGTGGCGGCGTTGAATGTTGCCGATTATCATCAGGAATTCGCAATTTGCAGAGCACAGCACCTGCAACTTTTTCGTTGCATACAATAGTTTGGTTACAACTTGAACCCGTCTCACGCATCCACAGCGGTTTGCCATGTTGGCGAACATAAAGTGTGCAACAACGCTCAAGAGCCTTGCGGCTGGCGTTTGCTTCACATTTGTCAATCAAGCCACTCGCCTTGGCTGGTGAAGCAAAACAAACTGCGGCACCTGCTGAGATTAAGGCGGCTACAATTGCCAAAGAAAAATTTGATCCACGTGACATAGCGTCCTCCTAAAAATCGCGATCATCATTGATCGGTTAACAAGAGATACTTCGGGCCGTCTTAGTGTGTTAACATCTTACATCCATTTTCAATCCATCGCAACATCAACACCTATTCGATCCAGTTTCATCACAATTTCGTAATTATCAGCATTGGAATAATGCAGATCATTTTGCTGTATCCAACAAGAACAATCAAAACCCAAAGGACAAACCCATGAACAAGATTTACATTTCGATGCTGGCGCTTTCACTTTCATCAGGCCTTGGTTTTGCCGCAGGCACGTCGGGCAACGCTGCCACGCCTGCCGCCACTCCCACCCCACCACCAACTTCGCCCATGCAAATGCACTGCGCCAAGGGTGAAGTTGTTAAAACTGTGAAGAAAAACGGTAAGAAAACCAAGATGTGCGTAAAGGCCATGGGAAGCTTGGTGCCTGACAACGAGCTTTATCAACAAGCCTATCTGTTGGCCAAAACTGGCGAATATGATTGGGCAATCACCGTGTTGTCATCCATCCAAAACCAAAATGATCCTGATGTGATGAACATGCTGGGTTATTCAAACCGCAAGGCAGGCCGCGTTGAACTTGGCATTTCATATTATGCAAAAGCCTTGCAAATGCGCCCAGACTTTGTGCGCGCCCGCGAATATTTGGGTGAAGGCTATGTGGCAGCTGGCAAATTGGATTTGGCTCGCGCCCAACTTGGCGAAATTGCAAAAATTTGCGGCACCACCTGCGAAGAATATGAAGATCTGTCCAATGTGATCAACGCTCAACCACTCTAATCTTTCAGCGCGCGGGCGTCAGCCATTCGACTAGGCTGCGCCCGTGCCCTTCAACACCAAGGCGTTTCGCCAGTGCGGGCAAAAGTGCCTTCAAATCTGCCTCAAGCGTATAAGGCGGGTTCACAATCAAAACGCCAGATCCTGAAAGCCCGCTGTTTTCATCAATTTGCTTTATTAAAAGCTCGGCGCGAAGAATATTTTCAAATCCTAGCTCTTCTATGGCATGCAAAAAATCATCCACAAAACTTTGTGTGGTGATGGGATACCAAATTATAAAAATGCCGGTGGCAAAACGCTTATGTCCTTCGGCCAGCATCTTTGCCACCAACGCGGTTTCATTGGTTTTCTCATAGGGTGGGTCAATTAACACCAAGCCTCGCCGCTCTTTGAACGGCAAGTTGGCTTTAATGCTTTGCAGCGCGTCAACATTCAAAACCGCCAAGCGATTTTCGCCCAGGTAACTTTGCCTCAAAGTTTCGGCATCTGCGGGGTGCAACTCATTGGCTAATAGACGGTCTTGCGGGCGCAGCAGTTGCAAAACAATTTCAGGCGAGCCTGGATAAAACTGCAAACCACCCTGTGCGTTCACGCTGGCCAAAGCTTGGCGATAAGGTTGCAGAATGGCTTCAACGTCTGGGGCAAACGCCTCTACCAATTTGCCAATGCCGCCAAGCCATTCACCGGTTTTTCCCGCTTCAACACTGGTCAGGTCATAAAGCCCAATTCCGGCATGAGCATCCAACACGCCAAAGGCTTTTTCCTTTTGGCAAAGATATTGGACAACCCGCGCCACAGTTGCGTGCTTCAAAACATCTGCGTGGTTTCCGGCGTGATAGGCATGGCGATAATTCATGTGTGTGCGCATAGCGACCAGCACTGCGGGGGTCAATTCAGCAATTTTAAGACAATCGTAAGCATTTCGGCCCATTTTCAGGCACAAACAAGGGTTGTATTTCTATGCGTATGCTTAATATTCCAGTAATTTTGTTTCTGATGGCCACAACAGCGTTTGCTGATCAAAAATTGCCATTGTTTGGCAGCGAGGCTTCTGGCGTTGTGAAAATCAGCCCGAAAACTGAACAGCAAGCAAGTTTAAGTGCTGCAAACATGTGTGTGGATGCAATTTGCCCGGGTTCAATAAAGGCCGCAATTCGGCCCATCACGCAAGGCAAACTACCATAATCTTGCCACAGCTTTGCTGTTGATGAGACTTTTACGACGGGGGACGAGGATATGATGAAGACGACAAAATTTATTGCCCTGGCAGGAATAGCACTTGCTCTGCAAGCCTGCGCCAGCATGAATGTGTTCAAAGATTCAGCGGGCGATCAAGCCGCCAATAATGCTGCTATGGCACCACAGGCGAATATGGCACCCGACCCCTCGGTTCAAACTCCATTGGCCGCAGCCCAAATCAAAACCCTGCTCACCGGTAAAAGCTGGCGCTGGAAAAGCGCTAAAAACAGTGGTGTCACGCTTTATGCTTCAGATGGCACATCTCTGGTTGAAGTCACCGGCAAAGGCACAACCCAAGGCAAGTGGGTGGCAAAAGATGGCCAATTGTGTGAAAGCTTCTCTCCAGCGCCATTCCTGCCACAAGGCATGTCACTGCAATGCCAACCCTTCCGTGGCAGCGGCGGCAGCTATATGAATGGCCCCGCAACATTCCAGTTGGCTTCATAAACTTCACAGTCTTGCCACAAACTCACCATTGATTGGCCCAGTGTGTGCGCGATGATTTGCGCAAGAGGCTCAACCATGAACATTTCACGGCGTTTTATATTACTATCGGGTATTGGTTTATTGGCGGGCGCACCATTTGCTCATGCTGAACACCCGCTCTATGGCGGCACAGATTTCACGCGCGATCCTAAATTAATTCCCCCAGCAGAATCACCGATTGATTATCCAATCGCGTCTTATGCCGAACACTTGAATGCAAAGTTTCGCAAACAAGTGGTGACGATTGGCACCAAAAGCCCGCCAGGGTCTGTGATCGTTGATCCTGAACATCGCTTTCTTTATTTCATTTTGGGCAATGACCAAGCCATTCGCTATGGCGTGGGCGTGGGGCGCGAGGGTTTTGCCTGGTCTGGCAGTGCCATCATCGGCATGAAGCGCCGCTGGCCGCGCTGGCTGCCGCCTGAAAGCATGGTGGAGCGTGATCCCCATGCCCTACAATGGGCCAACGGCATGCCCGGCGGGCCCGATAATCCGTTGGGTGCCCGGGCCCTTTATCTTGAAGCCAATGGCGTAGACACATTATATCGCATCCACGGCACCAATGACCCAACGTCCATCGGCAAGGCCATGTCATCTGGCTGCGTCCGCATGCTGAATGAAGATGTTGCAGATTTGTTTGAGCGGGTAAAAACAGGCACACCTGTCACGGTCTTGCCCGCTGGCGCATTATAGGAACTTGCGAGACCTATGCGGTTCGCGCTATCGAAGCACAATGATCAATAAATCTGTAATTAAGTTTTCTGCATTCGTAGCGCTTGGTCTGCTTGGGGCCTGCAGCAGCGGGCCGCAGGGTGTGCGCATCGTCAATGGTGGCACATCTGCCATTCCGGCTAAACAGGCAGCCCCCATTCGCAATTTTGCGGCGGCTGAAATTGGCCCCGCTGTGATTGGTAAAACCTTCCAATACACCCGCACAAACAGTTCAGGAATCGTCACCTACAATGCTGATGGAAGCCTGACGATCCAGGAAGATCAAAAAGGTGCCACAACGGGCAAATGGTCTGCCACGGGCGAAAATTATTGCGAAAGCTATGGCCCGTCCATGCCGCAGGAATGTGGCGTGTTCAAATATACCGGAGACGCATATTTCGCCGCCAATTCAAGATTGGTGGAACTGAAAATATAAAAGCGGCGGAGTTTTCATCCGCCGCATCAATCTCAAATTTAAGTACGTGGCATCTGTCCGCCGGGCGTCAAATGATCAACCACTTGTGGCAACACAGTGCTGAGTTGTGCCAAAATTTGGTCTGGCGTCATGCCCGTAGAGGCAGCAATCTTGGCAACCATGTCAGGGCCCAAAACCTGGCTTAACTGTGCGCCGTTGATTGGCATGTTAGCCCCCGTGCCAACCCAAGATTTTGCAACATCGCCCATGCCATTGTTTTGAAAATGGCTCACCAAGCCGCCCAATGCGCCTCCAATTCCACCGGGCACTGCGGCCGCAGCAGGCGAAGCAGCGCCGCCGCTAAGACCCTTAACAAAATCAGAGATCTTGTCGCGGTTTTGATATCCAGCAACGGCCACAAGGCCCAAAAGTGCTGTCAGTGAGGGCATGTTATTCGCCATGGTAATGTCCTTTCATTGAAACATTGTGCTTTCCATTATGGTAATTATTGAGGCGAATTCAAGATGGGAATGCTTCCTCCACCGTTAATCTCGTGTTAAGGTGTTGTGTCCCGTGGGGGCGTTAATTGGAGATAGAATTTTATGAGCATTATCTGGACCATCATCGTTGGCTTTATTGCCGGTGTAATTGCCAAATTCATTATGCCTGGCAGCAATGAACCGCAGGGTTTCATTCTCACCACAATTCTCGGCATCGTCGGCGCAATTGTTGCGGGCTATATTCCCGTGGTGAACAGCTTTGGGCCAATCATTTCGTCGGTTATCGGCGCAATCGTTGTGCTGTTTGTTTGGGGCATCATTGCCAAAAACAAGGCCGCCTAATTCTATTGCAAATATGGGTTGTTCAGCCGCTCAATTCCGATGCGGCTGGCATTCCCGTGCCCCGGTAAAAATTGCACATCATCGCCCATCGGCAAAATTTTATTCTTGATGGATGCAATCAAAGTTTCGTGGCTGCCACCCGGCAAATCTGTGCGCCCCACTGAATTTTGAAACAACACATCGCCCATCAATGCGAACTTGTGTTCCGAATCAAAAAATACAATTGATCCGGGTGAATGGCCGGGCGCTTCCCAAACGCTAAATTTAAGTGCGCCCACGGAAACTTCGTCGCCCTCTTTCAGCCAATGATCAGGCACCAGAACCCGCGCACCCTGAATGCCAAAATCGGCCCCGCGCGTGGGCAAATTATCAAGAAGATGTTTGTCTGCAATATGTGGCCCGAAAACTTTTACGCCCAGCTTTTCTGCCAATTCCGCAGCACCACCCGCATGATCAATATGGCCATGCGTAATCAAAATCTTTTCAATTTTTGCGCCAGATTGTTTAATGGCGGCTTCAATGCGGTTTAAATCGCCGCCGGGGTCCACCACAGCGCCAATTTTTGTTTCATCATCAAAAATAATGGAACAATTTTGCTGAAATGGGGTGACGGGAACGATGAGGATTTTGAGTGTTGACATGACTGTCAGATAAGCCCGCTAACGCTAATCGTCAAACAAACTATGCGAATGATCTTGCATGGGCTAAATGCGTTATATGCAAAACTTAATCACCATCCGCGATATCCTTCGCTTTGCCGTTACCCGCTTTAACAAAGCACATTTGGCCCACGGCCATGGCGCAACCAATGCGGTGGATGAAGCCGCTTTCATCATCCTCGAAACATTAAAATTGCCCATCGAAGATATAAACCCATGGGCCGAAGCACGGTTGACCAAGGCTGAGCGCGATGAAGTGTTGGCCATCATCGAACAACGCATCATCACACGCAAACCTGCGGCCTATTTATTAAAGCGCACCTATATGCAGGGCATCCCATTTTATGTGGATGAAAGGGTCATCATTCCCCGCTCGTATATTGGAGAGTTGATGGCCAAGGGATTGTTTCAAGAACAGGCCACCGATCTTGACCCTGCACATATTCATTCGGTTCTTGATCTTTGCACAGGCTCTGGCTGCCTTGCCATTTTGGCCGCAAGCCAATTTCCACAAGCCGATATTCACGCCGCCGATTTATCAGCAGATGCTCTTGATGTGGCGCGTATCAATTTGAAAGAACATCATGCTGAAGGCCGCATCAGGTTGCATCAGGGCCATTTATTTGAGTCCGTAAAAACTCAAAAATTTGATCTGATCATTTCAAACCCGCCCTATGTGGCAAAAGCTGAAGTGGATGCATTTCCGCCAGAATATGCACATGAACCACAAATGGCCCATTTGGGCGGGCCAGATGGTTTTGATCTGGTGCGCGAAATTATTCGCAATGCGCCAAAACATTTGAACAAAGGCGGTGCCTTGCTGTGTGAAATTGGCACGGGCGCAGAAATTTTAGAGGCCGAATTTCCAAACCTCAACTTCTTCTGGCTCGACACGGAAGAAGCTGAAGGCGAAGTATTCTTCCTTAAATTTTAAGCCCGCTGGCGCGTTTGAAATTTTCATATAGCGCCCGCGTGTTCTGCGCCATGTCGGGCATCAGCGGATAGCACTTTTCTTTAAGTCTATCATAAGCTCCTGCCCCCAATTCGCGTTCCAACGTTGCCACGTAATTGGGAAGGCTAGACCAAGCCGCAATCGTCTGCGGGCTAAACTCACAATGAAACTGGGTTGATAGAGCATGGTTATCAACCGCCAGCGCCTGCACTGAACAATTGGCAGAAGCCGCCAAAACAGTGGCACTTTGCGGCACGCGTTTTACTTCAGCATGGTGCCATTGCATCACGGTTTGTTGGCGAGTAACGCCCTCAAAAAAAACGTGGCTTGCACCATCATCATTCAAAGCAATATCAAACACCCCAATTTCGCCAAGCTCAGCTTTGCCAACTTCGCCACCCATAGCCGTTGCCAACAATTGGTGGCCAAGGCACACGCCCAAATACGGTTTGGCCCTATCCCAAACCCATTCGCGAATGGCGGCTTTCTCCATGGCCAAATATGGAAATTGGTCTTCCTGCCACGTGTCTTGCGCGCCACCTAAAACAAACATCAAATCATAAGGTGCCAGTGGCGGAATATCTTGCCCCTCAAACACCCGCACAAATTCAGGAATAATATTGTCTTCAGCAAAATAGTCGAGAAAACGGCCTGGGTGATCATGGTCCATATGTTGAATGATCAACGCTTTTTTCATGCTCACACCAATTGCAGATTAATGGCTTGGGGGCCGCGCCCACGCGCATCATCTTCCGTAGCATAGCTGAGTGCCATGCCTTCATCGAGGTGGGGCACGCCCGCGCGCTGAACTGTTGACACATGCACAAAAACATCGCGCCCACCGTTGTCAGGCGCAATAAAGCCAAAGCCGCGATCTTTGTCGAAAAACTTAACAATGCCTCGTTGCCGTGGGGGAATAATCATAGGCCGCTTATAACGCGCCCAGCCACGGCATCAAGCTTTGCCATAAGCTGTGGATCACGCTTTTCTGGCGCTGTCATAATCGCATGATCAAGGGCGCGGTCTGCGGCACCCGTCACATGCGCGCGCGGAAAGCTTTGTGCTAAGCGCAGCACAAACCGCTTTGCCAATTCAACATTGGCCTTCATGGTGCGCACCACTTGGCCCACATCCACCGCGTCATGGTCTGGCGCCCACGCGTCCAGATCAGTCACCATCGCCACGGTGCAATAGTTGATCTCAGCCTCGCGCGCCAATTTCGCTTCGGGCAATGCTGTCATGCCAATCAGATCAGCGCCCCATGCGCGGTGCAACTCAGATTCAGCACGTGTGGAAAATTGCGGGCCTTCCATCACAACCAAAGTGCCCCCACGCTGATGGGCAATGTTTTCAGCATTCAACGCGGCTTCGGCCAAGCTGGCAAGTTCAACCGAAACGGGTTCAGCAAAAGGCACGTGGGCCACACAACCCGTTCCAAAAAAGCTGGTTTCGCGTTTATAGGTTTTATCAATAAACTGGTTGGGCAAAACAAAGGTTCCGGGTGGAAGTTCAGCGCGTAAAGACCCAACGGCCGAAAGACTAAACAGGTCTGTCACTCCACACCGTTTTAAAACGTCGATGTTGGCCCGGTAGTTAATGCTGCTAGGTGAAAACACGTGCCCTCGCCCATGACGCGGCAAAAACACCACATCCAATCCATAAATCTGCCCACGGCGCACCTGATCAGAAGCCTCTCCCCATGGCGAAGCAACATGGCTCCATCGCGCGTCGTCAATCGCAATATCATAAACGCCAGAGCCACCGATAATGCCAAGAACAGATTTTACCATAAATCAATCAAGCCGCAGCAAAGGCATATCCGTCAAGCAAAAAAGCCCGGCGCGAAGGCCGGGCTTTTGAATTATCACGCTTGTACTAATGAACGTCGCGCCATACTTGCTTTTTCAGGAAATAAAGCAAACCAGCCAACACGGCCAGATAGATCATCACTTCAAAACCCGTTTTCTTGCGTTCTTCCATTTTGGGTTCTGCCGTCCAAGCAAGGAATGCCGAAACGTCACGCGCCAAATCATCAACCTTGTTGGGTGAACCATCGTCAAATGTCACCAAACCATCAGACAGTGGAGGTGGCATGGAAATCCATGGGCCATTCACAAAATAGGGGTTGTAATATTTGCCTTCTGGCTTTTCTTTGGCCAGATCTGCGGGCTCATCTTGAAAGCCAGAAACCAGCGAATATACATATTGTGGGCCGCCAATGCCATTGATCAACTGATTGAACGTGCCGTGCCAGCCTTCGCGGGCCTTGGTAATCAAACTGAGATCGGGCGGCAACGCGCCACCATTTGCAGCCTTGGCCGCTTCATCATTGGGGAAGTTCCACGGAAACGCATCTGATGCGCGGCCCTTCCTGTCGAACATGTCGCCCTTATCATTTGGGCCATCATGCACCGTGAACGTTGCTGCCAAAGCTTTCACTTGGTCTTCGGTAAAGCCCGGGCCGCCTTTATCAGAAAGGTTGCGAAACGAAACCAGCTTCATCGAATGGCAATTGGAGCAAACTTCTTTGAAAACCTTATAGCCGCGCTGAAGCTGCGCCTTGTCGAACTTACCAAACGGGCCTTCGAAGGAATATGAGATGTGCTTGGCATCAAGCGCACCTTCGCCCGCGTGGGCACCAATAGCCAAAGCACCAAAGCTCAAGCCAGCGAAAAGGAGGGGAATAAATTTTTTCATCATATCTCTCCAGATCACTCAGCAGGCATCAAAGATGATTTTCCGAGAACATCATCCGAGATTGAATTTGGCGCAGGCTTTGGCGTTTCCATCAATCCAAGAACAGGCAGGATGATGATGAAATGCGCAAAGTAATAGAATGTCAAAATCCTCGACCAGAACACATAGACGGGCTCTGGCGGCTTTGAGCCAATAAAACCAAGCGCCACGCATACAACCGCAAAAATCCAAAATTCCAATTTGAAAATCGGGCGATAGCGGCCAGAACGCACGCGAGATGTATCAAGCCAAGGCAAGAAGAACAGTATCAAGATTGACGAGAACATTGCAATCACGCCAAACAACTTGTCTGGGATTGACCGCAAGATCGCGTAAAATGGCAGATAATACCATTCTGGCTTGATGTGCGAAGGCGTGGACAACGGGTTGGCTGGAACATAGTTCACAGCATCGCCCAGATAGTTCGGCCCATAAAACACAAACAAAGCATAGAACATGAAGAACACAACAATCACAAAACCGTCTTTGATTGTATAGTAGGGGTGGAACGGAACAGTGTCTCCGGGGCCCTTCACATCAACACCAGCAGGGTTGTTGTTGCCAACCACATGCAAAGCCCAGATGTGCAAGATAACCACGCCAGCAAGAACGAATGGCAAAAGATAATGCAGCGAGAAGAAACGATTCAAAGTTGGGTTATCGACCGAATATCCGCCCCATAACCACGTGGTCACTGAATCGCCCACAAAGGGAATGGCAGAGAACAGGTTGGTGATAACTTTGGCACCCCAGAAGCTCATCTGGCCCCAAGGCAATACATAGCCCATGAACGCTGTGGCCATCATAATTAGATAAATGATCACACCAATCATCCACAACACTTCGCGCGGCGCTTTGTAAGAGCCATAATACATGCCACGAAACATGTGGATATAAACGGCTATGAAGAACATGGATGCGCCATTCATGTGCAAATAGCGCAACATCCAACCATAGTTCACGTCACGCATAATGTGCTCAACCGAAGTGAACGCCAAATCAGTTTGCGGTGTGTAATGCATCACCAAAACAATGCCGGTGACAATTTGCACAACCAACATAACAGCCAAGATGCCGCCGAAGGTATACCAATAATTCAAATTTTTAGGGGTCGGAAAATCCAACGCATGGTCTTTGGCAAAAGCCACGATGGGCAAACGCTCGTGGAACCATTTTCCAACGGCGCTAGTGGGTTGATATTTTGAAGGTCCGCTCATGTTCTTATTTTCCAATTAGCCGACAAGAATTTTTGTATCTGAAACATATTTGTAAGGTGGCACAGGCAAGTTTTCCGGTGCCGGGCCTTTGCGCACGCGGCCCGCTGTATCATATTGCGAACCGTGGCAAGGGCAAAGCCAGCCGCCCGTTGTGCCGTTTGGTGTAACCACACCAAAATCGCCTTTGTTGCCTTCGGGCACACAGCCCAAATGCGTGCAAACACCCAGCATCACCAAATATTGTGATTTGCCATCAACAATGCGGTTGTCGTCTGTTGCTGCTTCGCCTTCTTTAACGTTGGCATTGCGCGCAACCCCATCAAGCAAGTCTGTTGGCTTTACAGCCTTTGCCGTATCAATATCGGCTTTGCTGCGGTGGCGCACAATCAGTGGGTTGCCGCGCCATTTCAAAATAATGGCCTGGCCTTCAGCAATGGGTGCCAAATCAACTTCGATGGAAGCCATGGCCAAAACTGAAGCGTCAGGGTTCATCTGGCTGATCAATGGCCAAACCACAAAGGCACCGCCAACAGCGGCCACCGCTCCTGTGGCCACCATCAAGAAGTCTCGCCTTGTAACATCACCGTTTGTTGTGTCAGCCACTTCATTCACCCTATAAAAACATCAGCGCAATGCCCAATTACGTGGCGTTTTGACATTGGCCACGCAATAAGTCTAGCCATAGGTTGTCGCAGTACGCGGGATTATTTGCCGCGAGCCAGTTTTCAACTTAAACCCAAGTCTATGATGATCGAGATTGCGCTCTACCAACCTGATATTGCCCCCAACACAGCAACAATCGCCAGGCTCTGCGCCTGTTTTGGCATAAAACTGACAATTATCGAACCGGCGGGCTTTGCCTTCACTGATTCTTCGTTTCGCCGCGCCGGAATGGATTATCTGGAACACATCACCATCAACCGCGCAGCATCTTGGACAGCGTTCTATGCAGAAAACCAAAATCGTCGCATTGTACTTTTATCAACCAAGGCCAATCAAAGTCACATCGGCTTCAAATTTGCTGTTGATGACATTCTACTTTTCGGACGAGAATCGGCAGGCGTTCCAGACGAAGTTCACCTCGCCCTGCCCCACCGCATAAAAATTCCCATGCACAAGGGTTTTCGCTCGCTCAATGTGGCTATGGCGGCCAGCATGGTAACAGGCGAAGCATTGCGCCAGCTGGGTGGCTTTGAAAGCCTTTCTTTGTGAAGTGATTTTTTTTGGACGCTAATTTAACTCTTGTTCAAATTTTCGTAACCCTCTTCCAAAATCGCACGGCATCTCTAATGTCCTCTGCATGAAAGCACATCTCGAAAAAACCCAAGCTAAAGCCCGTGCATGGTTTGAAACCCTGCGCGACCAAATCGTTGCATCTTTTGAGGAACTAGAGGCAGAATTTTCGCCCGCTCATTTTGTCAAAACGCCTTGGTCTCGCCCAGAAGAAGGTGGCGGTGGCGTTATGGCCATGATCCACGGCGAGCTTTTTGAAAAAGCCGGCGTTCACTGTTCAACAGTGCACGGCGAATTTTCGCCCGAATTTGCCAAGCAAATGCCTGGCGCAAGCGATGATCCGCGCTTTTGGGCTTCGGGCATTTCGCTCATCGTTCATCCGCGCAACCCCAATGTGCCCGCAGTGCACATGAACACGCGCTTTGTTGCAACCACGCGCCATTGGTTTGGCGGCGGTGCTGATTTAACCCCGGTGCTAAACCGCAGGCGCAGCCAACAAGACGCAGACACTTTGGCATTTCACGCGGCCATGAAACAGGCATGCGATGCCCATCTGGTGGCTGATTATCCCCGCTATAAAAAATGGTGTGATGATTATTTCCACCTGCCCCACCGCAATGAACCGCGCGGCGTTGGCGGCATATTCTTTGACAATCTTCATTCAGGTGATGACGAATCTGATTTTGCTTTCGTGCAAGATGTGGGCAAAGCCTTCTTGGAGGTTTATCCTAACATTGTGCGCGCCAATATGCACAAGAAGTGGACAGATGAAGATCGCCATGAACAACTGGTGCGCCGAGGCCGCTATGTTGAGTTTAATTTGCTGCATGATCGCGGCACAATTTTCGGCCTTAAAACGGGAGGCAATGTTGAAAGCATTCTCTCGTCTTTGCCACCCGAGGTAAAATGGCCATAGGGAATTCAGTGTGATGGATTTACGAAACGGTTTCGACATCAGCCGCTATATTCGAAACATTCCGGATTATCCAAAGCCCGGCATCATGTTCCGCGATATCACCACGCTTTTATCCAACCAACATGCCTTTCGTGCAGCGGTGGATGAGCTGGCTTGGCCGTTTCTCCATGGCCAGTTTGATTATGTTGCAGGCATCGAAGCACGCGGCTTTATTTTGGGCGGCGCTGTGGCCCACACTTTGGGGCGCGGCTTCATTCCCATTCGCAAAAAAGGCAAGTTGCCCGCCCGCGTGATCGGCCAAGAATACACGCTTGAATATGGCGTAGACACAATTGAGATTCACGCCGACGCCATCAACAAAGGCGACAAGATATTATTGATTGATGATTTAATCGCCACTGGCGGCACAGCGGGCGCTGCCATAGACCTTATCCACAAAACCGGAGGAGAAGTTATCTCCGCCGCCTTCGTGATTGACCTGCCGGATTTAGGTGGCGCTGATAAATTGCGCGCCAAGGGTGTTAAGGTTCACACGCTGGTTGGATATGGCGGGCATTAGAGCTTCCGAATTTGTGATTGTCTCTGGCCTCACACGAGAGAGAGC
>JANXRO010000156.1 GCA_025356765.1 Hyphomicrobiales bacterium
GCTCAATTTTTGATCAGTTGCCGCATCAAAATTCTTTACAGCCTTCTCGATGGAAGAACATTCCAGACTGCGTCGGATAACACAGCATTCTATTATTCTGTTTGGGTCAACGAGGGCCACGGTTGTTCCGACATTGGGAATAATGGTTATCAATCCATCGTTTGCGAGTCTTTTGATGGCCTCGCGTATGGGAGTGCGGCTGATTCCTAGCAGTTCAGTTAGATAGCGCTCGTTAATTGAGGTTCCAGGAGCAAGTTCTGCCGACTGAATTTGCTTGCGTAAAATGTCGTACACCTGACGGGGTGCACTTCTCTGTCGATCGATTGTCAATTTAACCAAGTCTTCACCTCATGGCTTCGGTCAATGTTCTTTGCACGAAAAAATATTCTTCGCCAGTCTTGCGCGCTTCGCACTATTCATTTACCAGTGTACCGGTATACCAGTAAAAACTGGCTATTGAAAATAAAGATGGGCTGGGAGAGTGGTTCTCTCTGCTCCTCCAAATGTACTGGGAGGTACGCATGACTAAATTGCTAAAGTTATTGATAACAGCTGGATTCATGAGCCTTGCATACGCGACAGTCGCGCTAGCCGAAAAAGCCTTTACTATTGCGCTAATTCCTGGCCTGACCACAGATGCTTTCTACATTACCATGCACAAGGGGGCTGAAGACGCTGCCAAAGAATTTGGCGTCAACTTGATTTACCAAGGAGCGACAGATTGGAACGTCACGTTGCAGATGCCGGTTCTCAATGCCGTCATCGCCCGCAAGCCTGATGCAATCTTGATCGCGAATGTGGACAAGGATCAACTAACGCCAACTTTAAAAGCTGCAAGTGAGCAAGGCATAAAGATACTTACCCTCGATCAATTCATAGGAGATGGCGTCTACGGCAAAGGCTATGGCGATGGAGATTTTGCCACGTCCTACATTGCCTCAGACAATGAGTTTGGAGGACGCATCGCAGCGAACAATCTTGCCAAAGCCATCGGTGAAAAAGGCAGTGTTTACGTCGCCAACGTAAAACCTGGCATTACGGCAACGGATGCTCGCCAGCGCGGTTTCATTGATGAGATGAAGAAGTATCCCAACGTCAAGGTACTTGAAACACAGTTCAACGATGATGACGCTAGTAAAGGATCTGCCCAGCTCGCAGCAGTTCTGGCCCGTTCACCGGACCTTGCAGGCGTTTTTGGTGCAAATCTTTTCTCAGCCTTCGGTGCAGCCGATGGCGTGAAAGCAGCAGGCAAACAAGGCAAGATCAGAATCGTGGCTTTTGACGCACCCACTCGCATCGTGGCGGATTTGAAGTCTGGACTGGTTGATATGGCAATTGCCCAACATCCTTATGAGATGGGCTATTATGGGGTCGTCGGCGCCCTTGCGGCACTCCGCGGCCATTCAGTCCCTGCAAAAATTGGCACGGGCTTCACAGTGATGACTAAGGACAATGTGAGCGATCCAAAAGTCTCACAATTCATCTATAGCGAATAAACTTCAAAATAAACTGCACCACGGAACAGAGGTTCCGTGGTGTTTTCATGTCTGGAACAAAAATGGCACTCTTCAAATTCGGTCAATTTTCAGCCAGCCTGCCACGAGCGCTGGCAGCTCTTTGGTCTTGGATCTTTCTCGCTGGCCTTATCGTCTTCTTTGATGTTTGGGCGCGCTTAGCTGACGGTTCGTCGTTCCTGTTCAACGCATACAATGTTCAGTCGATTCTTGTTTTTGCCGCCGCTCCACTCTTGCTCGGACTTGGCGAAACTCTTGTTATCATTGCAGGGGGGATTGATCTTTCTGTGGGTTTCATCATGGGACTGGCATCGGTTGTCATGGCACAGGCCATGCGCACTGTCGGCATCGACATGCCACCAGGTATTGCCCTCGTGGTTGGAACCCTCGCGGCCATCTTGATCGCAGCAATTCCAGGTGGAATAAATGGATTTTTGATAGCCCGCCTTGGCGTGCCTGCATTTATAGGGACACTTGGCATGTATGGTGTCGCGCGTGGCGCGGGCTATATTCTTGCGGACGGGGCCACTGTTTCAGTCAACGATGATTGGCTACAGCTCATCGGATCGGGGAAAGTGATGGGCGTTCCTGTCGCAGTCATCATAACAATTATCGTTGTCTTAGTCCTGAATTATGTACTTAGCCAAACACGGTTCGGCCAATATACCTACGCAATTGGCGCCAACCGGGAAGCCGCCGTGCGAGCGGGAGTCAATGTGAAGAGGCACACAATCTGCCTATATGTCATTTCTGCCATGTGTGCCGGGTTGGCAGGGGTTCTCTTCACGGCTCGTTTTTCGGCGGGTGCGGCACAGGCGGGTGAGCCACTGCTGCTTGATTCAATTGCAGCCGTTG
>JANXRO010000170.1 GCA_025356765.1 Hyphomicrobiales bacterium
GCATTTTCGGCAACAGCCGAACAAATCAACGCTTCGGCCGGTGTTTTCACGTTCAGCACCTGTTTGCCTTTGCGGGTGTTGGCCACGCATTCATCTTCCGCCACGATGAAACCATCACCTTCGGTTGAAGCGACAAGACGCTTTGCTCCGGCTTGATAAATGAACAAACCAGCGATGGCATCAGCAGCATCAATATCAGCAAGCAGCCTCACAGGTTCGCCATGGCCACGCCCACCCGGTAGTTTTGAAGCCTCCAATGTGAAAAATTTTCCGGATGATGAAAACAACATCACCTTATCTGTCGTCTGTGCACGGACGATATATTTGCCCTTGTCACCATCTTTATAGGTCAATGCAGACTGATCTTCCACATGGCCCTTCATGGCACGGATCCAACCTTTGTCTGAACACACGATGGTGACAGGTTCTTTCTCAATCATGGCTTGATCAAGATCAACATCAATGACGGGCGCTTCTGAGAAATCAGTTCGTCTGCGGCCCAACGGTGTTTTCTTCGAAAATGTTTCTTTCAACGATTTTATGTTTTCGGAAATATGCGACCATTGCTGATCTTCTGAACCCAGAAGTTCTTTCAATCCCGTTTGCTCTTTTAACAGCGCATCATTTTCTGTTCGAATTTGCATTTCTTCAAGCTTGCGCAAGGCGCGCAAACGAAGGTTCAAAATGGCTTCGGCTTGTATGTCGTTGATTTTAAATCGCGTCATCAAGGCAGGCTTGGGTTCGTCTTCCTCACGAATGATACGGATCACTTCATCGATATTCAGATAGGCGATGAGATAGCCGCCAAGAATTTCCAAGCGCCTGGCAATGGCATCCAACCTGAATTGCGATTTGCGTTGCAAAACTTCGCGGCGATGATCAAGCCATTCGCGCAACACATCTTTCAACGACATGACACGCGGAACTTTGCCGCCAGACAACACATTCATGTTCAGCGGAATGCGCGTTTCTAATTCGGTGTTGCGGAACATTTGCTCCATCAAAACTTCTGGGTCGATATTTCGGGTTTTGGGTTCGAGCACTACGCGAATATCTTCAGCTGACTCGTCGCGCACATCACCCAACAGAGTGAGTTTTTTATCGTTCAACAATTCGGCGATGCGTTCAATCAGTTTGCTTTTTTGAACGAGGTACGGAATTTCGGTGACGATAATTTGCCAGCCACCGCGAGCCAATTCTTCTTTTTGCCAGCGCGCGCGCACTTTAAATCCGCCGCGCCCGGTGCGGTAAGCCTCGATTATTTCATCGCGCTTATCGATAATAATGCCGCCCGTTGGGAAATCTGGCCCCACCACAAATTGCGCAAGCTTATCAACGCTGGCGCCCGGGGTTTTGATCAAATGCAACGCCGCATCACAAATTTCCGCCACGTTATGAGGTGGGATGGATGTTGCCATGCCCACAGCGATTCCGGTTGAACCATTGGCCAAAAGATTGGGAAATGCACCCGGCAGAACCACAGGCTCTTCCACCGTGCCATCATAATTGGGGCGAAAATCAACGGTGTTGTCTTCCAAATCTTCCAGCAGAAGCGAGGCAACTTCTGTCATTCGCGCTTCGGTGTAACGATAGGCGGCGGCACCATCGCCATCAATGTTGCCGAAATTGCCCTGGCCATCCACCAGCGGATAACGTGAAGAGAAGTCTTGGGCCAGCCTTACAAGCGCATCATAAATGGATTGATCGCCATGGGGGTGGAAGCCACCCATCACGTCACCCACAATTTTGGCAGACTTTTTAAAGGCAGTGTTGGGATCTAGCCGCAACAGGCGCATCACATGCAACAAGCGCCGATGAACTGGTTTTAAACCATCGCGCACATCGGGCAAAGCGCGGTGCATAATTGTTGAAAGCGCATAGGCCAGATAGCGTTCTTCCAACGCATCTTTCAGCTCAATGCCTTCAATGTTTTGCGGTGCGGGTGGATTAGAATCAGATTTTGCCATGATATTGGCGGTCTATAGGAATTTGCCGTTTTGCGACATTCGCAATTTTTAGTGGCTTTTTCCTTGGCCCATCCAATCAACAAAGGCAAAAGCCACAACAACGAAAAGGAAAACAATTTCAACGCCACCAAGCAACATGATATTATTTGAATTGAGCGGGCCTGCTTCAAAAATGGATTCAAGCAGGTTGATGGCACCAATGGCCGCGATGGTTGAAGCCAGCTTCAACTTCAGCACGCCAAAACTCATGCTTGAAAGCCACGATTGACTTTTATCATCATCTTGATTTTCAACGAATGAGCTGAAAAGCGACAGCATCACCATAACAACCAACCCCGCAACCAAGGCCGAGTCGATCAAACCCAAAATTTTCAAAAGGGCATCAACCTCATCCATCGTGGGCACGGCGAGCAAGAACTTATAAGTTTTGATGGCAAACACCGCAGCAAAACCAAGCAAGGCCAAGGCCAAGCCAAAGCAAAAAACCAGCATCAACCACCGAAAGGCGTGGAGAATACTAAAAACTTTTTTTACGTCCATCATGTTTTCTTAAAAGATTAATTGGTTTTTTGCCAGTGATGAAAATCTAAAAAATGCTAGGCGCGCATTGCCACAACTTTGACGACCGGTTTTTTGCCCCACGCATTATCACAGGCGCGGCGCAGTGCGTTTCTTAACGCCTCTTCGACTGAGTTATCGTCTTTCCTGCGGCTGCGAGGCATGGCGGTGAATGCTTCCTCTGCTAGTTCGGCCAATTCATCGCCCAAACGTTCTGGAATGCCATCAATGATCAAATGAAAATCTTGCATATCCAGTTTTGAATCAATCAGCACACTGACGAATATGATGCCTGCAAACGAAAGCTTGCGGCGGTCTTTGGCGGGGCCATCTTCTGAATCGACGATCAACTTGCCATCAAGATGCAAACGGCCACCGGGCGCTTCGTCAATAATGCCAGCTTCGCCCGGCTTCAACCGAGCGATTTTAAGATCTTCGAGAATAATTGTTTCAGGAATGCCGTTGGCCTTGGCGAAATTTGCATGG
>JANXRO010000193.1 GCA_025356765.1 Hyphomicrobiales bacterium
CACGGTATACCAGCCCAGACCTTAGTGTCTGAGGAAGTTCAACCCTGGCTCCCGGTGGCAATGGTGCACGATACACCTACCAGCAGGCCTGCCTATCTTCTTCCATCCAGATCACCGTCATGAGCGGGACTCCCAAAGGAAGAGGACAGAACCCGCCTAGAACATATTAGGAACAATGTCAAGGGGAAAGATTTAAATTCTTAAACTTACACATCGAATGATACGTCACCCCGGCGAAGGCCGGGGCCAGGCTTTCTTCCGCAATACATTTAAACAGCCCAATCCCGGCCTGCGCCGGGATGACGGTTTTGGGGGATTGCGCATAAAAATGACAATAAAAACTGGCGTCCCCTCTCTATCAACGAGACACGGGAAACACTCACCCAACAATAAATTCGAAACTTGGGCCGGCTTCCACTTTCAAGGGGCCGCTTGTGGGGCCTTCGAAAAATTCGCCGTCCATCACATAAGTTTCATCACAATTGATCTCAAAGCTATTGCTTGAAAAGCTGACGGCATTTTTGGGCGCTTTGCGGTTTTCGCTGCCATACATGATGGGCACAAGCCACCTGAAAACATTGGGCACGGGATAGGGAAACGCAGTGGCGCGAATGGCACCATGTTTGCCGCCCCAAAATGGCTTGGTGTGGAAGAAAAGTTTTTCCAATGTTGTGGCCAGAAACATAACTTGCGGGCCATCCACTTTCACACTGCCATCAACCGCAATGCGCATGGGGTAGGGCCTATCAAGCCTCGATAAATCATTGGCATTGGCTTTTAGAAAAGCGGCCTTGGCCAAAGCTGTTGCCATGGTGGCAAAGCTGGCGAAATTACCTTTCACACCCTTATCGTTAAATGCGGTTTGGGCATAGCGCGTGGCGGTAGCGCCTGCACCTGCACCCAGCGTCATGCCGTGGCGAATGCCGCCTTCACGCGCATTCAGCACCCGGAGGGAAGGGCGTGTAACGGTTTTGGCCTGTTGCAGGTTTTTGATGAAAGCGGCCTGTGCCGAAATTGCGCGGGTTTTAAAACCAATATCGGTTGCGGTTAAATTAGTGGTGCCATGGGGCAAGATGCACAGCCTTGGCATTTCACGAAACATGTTGCGCTCTGCCAAAATGGTTTGAATGGCTTGCACCGTGCCATCGCCAGAGCTGATAAAAATCTCTGTCACATTGTCTTGGGCCATTTCAAAAAGATAAGGCGAAAGTCTGGTGAAATCTTCCAACATGCGAAAGCTTATGCCATCTTGCGTTTTCACATGTTCGGCCAAGGCGCGGCCTTTGCCATTGCCACGGCCAGATGCTGGATTGATGAGAACACCTGCGCGCCGCATATCAGGCCTGATCAGTCCGCGCCAACAACACAACGGCAAGCGCCGCAAACAACAAAATTGGCCCCCATGCGGCAAGCCAAGGCCTGACTGATCCGGCTTCACCCATTGTCATGGCAATGCCTTCGCCCACAAAATAAACAAAGCCCAAGCCAACGCCTGCGGCAAAAATAAGCCCCAAGCCGCCGCCACGCCGAAACCGTGTGCCGAGTGGAACAACCAAAGCAATCATCACAATGGCTGTGAACACTGGCGTTAAACGTTTCTGCCACCACGTATCATAAACATAAGCGGGCCTGACGCCAAAACCATCATGGGCTACAAAGGTGCCAAGCTCTTGCAGCGTCATTTCTTCGGGGCTGGCAATTTTGTTTGAGGCAAGCCGCATTTCGCCATCATAGACCATGTTGGCAAGGTGAGTTGGTTGTTCACCCGTGCTGTAATAAATGGTCACATCATTCAACAGCCAGCGGCCTTCATTTTGATAGGCATTTTTTACAAACAGTTGTTCTTTCAACTGGCCCGAAGGTTCACGCCGAAATAAAATCAGCCCTTCCAATGTTTCACCATCGGCTGTCACATGATCGGCGCGCATCAAATCATTGCCAGATCTGATCCAGATGGGTTGATTGACATCGCTGCTCAGTTTGCGTGTGGCATAATCTCCAATGCCCCATTGGCGCAAAACCGGTGCTGTTGAGGGGATCACTTGATCGTTGATTAAATAATGAAAGCCACCAATCACCAGCGCCATGGGCAACAGCATGACGATAACGCCTGCAGGTGAAATGCCTGTGGCCCAAATTGCGGTAAGCTCATTGCGATAACTCAGTTCGGTGATCGTCAACAAAAGCGCCAACAGCAAGCTTGTGGGCAAAAACAATGACACGATGGCAGGCAAGCGCATCAAACAATAATAGCCCACGGCATATAAAGTGTTGTCTTCAATCTTGGCAATCTCAGTGAGAAAGCTCACCACTTCCAAGGTTAAAACAAATGCTGAAAGCCCAAACAGAATTGCCCCAAAGCGGATCAAAATCATCTTGGTGAGAAACGTTGCGATCAGTTTCATGCGGCTTCAATTTCAAAACTGTGGGCAGGTTCAAAGCCCTTGGAAACACCGCGCCACTGCCTGATTTTTACCACGGTTTGCCATTGGCCTTTGTTGCGCGAAATTTCATAAGTGTTCCATTCCGCCGGATGCGGGTGTTTATCTGTGATGCTGGCTGACGCCACGCCAACCACAGGCACGCGGTTGCCACCTTCTTCAACCCAATGAAAGCTGCGCACATGATTATGGCCATGAATAACAAGTTCAACTTTCTCGCGGCACAGTAAAGTTTTAAGCTGTGGGGCATCTGTCAAACTGCGAAACTTGGCAGCAAGGCCCGGCGCTGGCGGATGATGAATCATCACCAGCCTATAAAACCCTTTCAGCCTTAATTCTTCCAACCGCGCCGCCAATTGCTTCAACTGTGTTTCGCCCAATGTGCCCTCAGCGCTGTGCAACCTTTGCGGAGCCGCACTGTTAAGACCGATAAGGGCAATATTGCGGCGCAAACGCACAAAAGGAAAGGGTTGGTCTTGCTTCATGTCGCTGGACATATAGGCGTCAAGCAGCCCCAGACCTTTTTTCCAATCGATATATACATAAGCGTCATGGTTGCCCGGGGTGTAAGACATCCAATCAGGCTTGCCAAAACTATCCATCCATATGCGCAATTGTTGAAATTCAACAGCGCTGGCAATGTTGGTGCCGTCACCCGTGAAGGCCACATGATCTTGATTGGCGGCTTTGATATCTTTTTTCAGCGCTTCAACAACGCCGATCAAATGCTTTTGCCGCCGATTGAAAGCCCAAGACGCAGCACCAATCACGCGCTTGAACTTAAAATCGCGCAACACAGCACCGCGGGGCAGCGGCCCCAAATGCAAATCTGAAAAATGAGCTAGCTTAAATGTCACAATGGCTTTTCATAGACGCGATAGGTTTTATAAACCGATGCGCCATGGGCCTCGGCCAATTTGCGCATGGCCGTGTTGTTCTCCAACACCCACGACAGTTCACCAAAATTGCCGCCACGGCTGAAATGGAATTCAAATGGCCCGCGAATGGAGCAAATCGCCAATGCAGCACCCAAGGCGCTGTCTTGATATTTTTTGCGAACCCCCATCAAGGGCACACGACAGGTGAGCGATTTTTTGGTGATCAATTTGCCCACCAACTTGGCCCAGCCGAAGGGCAGAATTGAACCCTGCATGCCCGCAATCCATTCATTTAAATTGGGAAGCGAAATGCAAAATGCAGCAGGTTCACCCTTGTAAAAGGCAATGCTGGTCATATCCTTGTGAAGCAGCATTTTAAAATTCGTGGCCAACATGGCAAGTTCGGCTTGGGTGAAGGGAATGAAGCCCCAATTATCGGCCCAAGCATCATTGAAAATCGACATGACGATATCAATGTCGTCTTTGATCTTGCTTTTGTTAACCGGGCGAATTGTAATATCGCCAGAGGCCATGCTGCGATCGTAAATTTTCTTCAGAGTTGGCGCAAAGCCACTGGCGCGGGGCAGATAATATGCCAGCATATCTTTGGCTTTGGCAAAACCCTGTTCTTTGATGCGGGCATCATAATAAGGCAGGCCATGGCCCATGAACAACATAGGTGGCGTGTTAAACCCATCCACCAAAGTTCCCGATTCATCATTGATGGAAAAGCTGAAAGGCCCGCGCACAGTTTTCATGCCATGTTCACGCAACCAATCGCTGCCCGCTTTGAACAAGGCAGCAAAAACTGCTGGATCATCCACCGCTTCCAGAAAGCCAAATTGGCCCGCTGCATCTTTATAGCGTTCTAAATGCAAATCATCAATTTGTGCGGAAATGCGGCCCACGGCGACGCCATCTTTTTCAGCGATAAACAATTGCGCCTTGGCATGTTGAAAATAAGGGTTACGCTTTTGGTTGAGATGGTCCAACCTTTCCAAATACAATGGCGCTATCCAATTTTTATCATGCTC
>JANXRO010000217.1 GCA_025356765.1 Hyphomicrobiales bacterium
CACGGATTGCAATTGCTTGATGCAGCCGATGTTACCTGTGGCGATTGCTTCAGGTTCCAAAACTTCCAGCGACTTGATTTTTTGATCGCGCAACTGTTTGGAAATTTCGGGTTGGAGAATATTATAAGTTCCCGCTGAGCCGCAACAAAGATGGCTGTTCTGTGGCTCGCTCACTTTGAAGCCCGCGTTTTCCAAAAGTTTTTGTGGCAGGGTTTTTATGTTTTGGCCGTGCTGCAACGAACAGGCCGAATGATAGGCCACGCGCATTGTGCCTTGGCCTTTGGGCAGGTTTAAAGTGGCCAGATATTCGGTGATGTCAAAGGTTTTGGCGCTGATGGTCTGGGCTTTGCTCGCATAGGCCACGTCATTGCGCAAGCTAAAGCCATAATCTTTAATCGTGGTGCCACAGCCTGATGCGGTGATGATGACGGCATCGACGTTTTCATCCGTCCACTGATCAATTGTGGCTTTGGCGCGACGACGAGCATCATGGTCTTTGCCCATGTGGTGGGTGAGAGAGCCACAGCAACTTTCGCCACGGCTGACCACAACTTCAACGCCCAAACGATTGAGCAACTGAATTGTTGCGGCGTTGATTGCCGGATCAAGCACGCTTTGCACACAGCCTTGCAGCAGTGCCACGTGGGCGCGTTTTGGCCCCATGGCAGGATATGTGCCTGGCATTCCAACGCCCGTTGGGCGGGGCAATTTGGAGGGTGATAGGTCCAACGCCGCCCGCAGGCGACCCGTGGTGAAAGGTGCAAACAGTTTTGCTACGCGCGTTAAAACCAGCGACGCACGAAACAATTTTGGGCGCGGCATGATGAAGGCCAAAGCATTGCGCAACGCACGTTCAAACAGCGGGCGTTTATAGGTTTGTTCAATATGCACGCGGGCATGATCAACCAGATGCATATAGTTGACCCCTGAAGGGCACGTTGTCATGCATGACAGACACGACAAGCAGCGATCAATATGTTTGACAGTTTCGGCGGTTGCGGGCTTGCCCTTTTCCAACATGTCTTTCATTAAATAAATGCGGCCACGCGGGCTGTCGTTCTCATCGCCCAACAACACATAAGTGGGGCAAGTAGCTGTGCAAAAGCCACAATGAACGCAGGCCCGCAACACGTCATTGCTGGCGGCGATTTGCGGGTCTTGCAATTGTTCGGGCGTGAAAGACGTTTGCATTTAAAATTCTTTATACATGCGTTTAGGATTGAACAGGCAATTGGGATCAAAGCTGTTTTTTATGCGCATTGAAAGTTCATGCAAAGCTTTTGGCTGTTGCTGAAACACATCAAGAGCGTCGCGGGTTTTTTCATCAGCCCTGAACAATGTGGCATGGCCTTGGGGAAGGGCATTTCGAATTGTCGTGGCAGTGTTGAGTTCAGGCGCATGGGC
Source organism: Hyphomicrobiales bacterium (assembly GCA_025356765.1). Classification (GTDB taxonomy): domain Bacteria; phylum Pseudomonadota; class Alphaproteobacteria; order Rhizobiales; family Aestuariivirgaceae; genus Aestuariivirga. Next base: position 1,405 of record JANXRO010000217.1, read on the forward strand.
CAACCAGATGAGGCCGCCTGCCCAATCCAAATAATAATCAAAGGCGAAGTGTATTTCCAAATCAGCGATCACTTTTGGCGCGGCACTTGGCGGAACAGAAATTTTCCATATGTGATGACGGGGCAATTTTGCGAAGGGTTCAACATTGCTGAGAAATTGCCAAAACTGTGAAGATGGTTTTTGCAAAAGCTTTTCTGTTTGCACATTGAGAAGTTGAACCAGTTTCTCAAACCGATAAGCAATGGATGGTGTGAAGCCTTCAAGGCGCAGATAAACACCCTGCCCCGGAACGAACGCTGCTGATGAAATTTCACATGAAGAGTTGAGGCTAAGCGCCATCAATCGCACAGCCTCTGCTGGTTGTTGGCACTTCACGTGAAGGGTCAATTCATCTTCAGGTTTTGGTTGAACTTTAAAAATGACAGACGTGAAACAACTTAATGTGCCGTATGAACCAGCCATAAGCCTTGGCACATCATAACCTGTTACATTTTTAACAACCCGTGCACCTGCCTTGAAAATTTCGCCGCGGCCCGAAACACCGCTGAGGCCCAAGATATGATCACGCGCCGCACCAGCCTTCAGGCGGCGCGAGCCAGAATGATTGCAGGCCAGAAGGCCGCCCAAACTGCCTGAATGTTTGGCAGCCAAAATCACAGAATAATCTGGTGGATCAAAGGCCAGCATTTGGTTTTTCTTGGTCAACAATTTCTGAACGTCGGCCAGCTTGGTTGCCACCCCTGCTTCGATGATCAATTCCTCTGGCTCATAGGCGATGACAGAATTGAACTTGGAAAGATCCAGCGGCGTGGCGACAATAGGCCGGCCCAAGGCGCGCTTTGTGCCAGTGCCGATAATTTCAAAAGGCGTATGCGCACTTTTGACCATATCTGAAAGTTCGTTTTCAGATGCAGGCTTCATGGTTAGAATCTTGGCAAATCTGGAAAGGGCAAGACGTTGCCGCGCACGATCATTTTGCCACCTTCCGCACAGGTTTTGAGAGTGGGGAATACTTTGCCGGGGTTGAGCAGATTATAGGGATCAAAGGCGCATTTGATGCGCAGTTGCTGATCAAGATCAATGTCTGAAAACATTTCGGGCATGAGATCACGCTTTTCAACGCCCACGCCATGTTCGCCCGTGAGCACGCCACCGACTTTGACGCACAGGCGCAAAATATCGGCACCAAAATCTTCAGCGCGTTGAAGTTCGCCTTCAAGGTTTGCATCAAACAAAATCAGCGGATGTAAATTGCCATCACCAGCATGAAACACGTTGGCCACGCGCAGATTGTGTTTTTTGGAAAGCTTGGCCATGCCTTTGAGAACTTCAGGCAATTTTTTGCGCGGGATAGTGCCATCCATGCACATATAATCTGGCGAAATGCGGCCAATGGCGGGAAAGGCTGCTTTTCGGCCGGCCCAAAATAAAATGCGTTCAGCTTCCGAATTTGAAATGCGAATGTTGGCTGCTTTATTGGCGCGGGCGATTGCTTCAACACGCGCAATCAAATGATCCACTTCCACCTGTGGGCCATCAAGTTCTACAATCAATAGCGCTTCAACATTCAAGGGATAGCCCGCATGCACAAAATCTTCAGCGGCTTTTATGGCGGGCCTGTCCATCATTTCCATGCCGCCGGGGATGATGCCAGCACTGATCACATCTGCCACGCATTGGCCCGCGGCTTCTGATGTTTTAAAGCCGATCAAAATAGCGCGTGCCGTTTCGGGCTTGGGGATGATCTTAACAGTCACTTCCGTCACAACGCCCAACAGGCCTTCGGAGCCTGTCATCAGGCCCAAAAGATCATAACCCTCAGCATCGCAATGTTTGCCACCAAGGCGGATGATTTCGCCTGTGATCAACACCATTTCGAGGCCGAGAATGTTGTTGGTGGTGAGGCCATATTTCAAACAATGAACGCCGCCCGAATTTTCTGCCACGTTGCCGCCAATTGTGCAGGCGATTTGTGATGATGGATCAGGCGCATAATAAAAGCCCTTGTGTTCAACCGCTTTGGTGATGCCTAAATTGGTGACACCAGGCCCACACACAACGCAGCGATTTTCAAAATCGATATCCAATATTGTGTTGAACTTGGCGAGCCCCAGCAAAATGCCATCTTCCAACGGAAGTGCGCCGCCTGATAATGATGTGCCAGCACCGCGCGGCACAACTTTGATATTATGCGCATGAGCATATTTCAAAATTTGTGAAATCTGTTCAACCGTTTCAGGCAAGACCACAACCATGGGCATTTGTTTATAGGCGGTGAGGCCATCAGACTCGTAAGGGCGCATTTGAATGGCACTATCAATCACATGATGAGTGATTTGTTTTAATGCGGCGACAATTTCAGCACGCTTTTCCAAAACAGTTGGGTTAGGTTTTGGCATTAACATGATGAGTGAACCTTAACACCTGCAACATAGGTTGCAGCTACGGCCCTATCATCACCCAACAATGCCAAGGCAAACAACACATCCTCAAGAGACGATGAAAGTTCATGGCGGCTTTTCAAAACATCAGTTGCTTCAGCGTCCAGCACGATCACATCAGCAAATTTGCCAATGTCGAGGCTTCCGGTTTCGT
>JANXRO010000236.1 GCA_025356765.1 Hyphomicrobiales bacterium
ATGTTCCTGAAAATAAAAAGACCGAGCACATCAGCGTTTAAACGCTCATCATGCCCGGTCAAGGTCGTTAGAAATTGTGAAACTTAAGCAGCTTGTGCTGCTTTTGCCTTATCAACCAACACAGCAAATGCTGCTGCATCATGCACTGCAAGATCTGCGAGAACCTTGCGGTCAACCACAATTCCGGCCTTGTCCAGGCCGTAGATAAATCGGCCATAGGTCATGCCCAATTCGCGGGTGGCCGCATTGATGCGCTGAATCCACAAGGCGCGGAAATTGCGCTTCCTTGTGCGACGATCGCGATATGCATATTGGCCGGCTTTTTCCACAGCTTGAACAGCAACGCGGAAAATGTTTTTGCGGCGGCTATAATAGCCCTTCGCGGCCTTGATAACTTTTTTATGAGATTTGCGAGCGACAACGCCGCCTTTTGAACGTGACATTGATCAGCTCCTTAACGTGCATATGGCATGTGAACGCGCAACAGGTTTGCATCACCTGGAGCGAGTATCATTGTGCCGCGTTGGTTACGGAGTTGCTTTTTCGTGCGCTTAATCATGCCGTGGCGCTTGCCAGCAGCACCGGCACGAACTTTGCCAGAGGCAGTCATTTTAAACCGCTTTTTGGCGGATGACTTGGTTTTCATTTTGGGCATTTTGCTTTATCCTAATAGCGTTAAACATCGCCGCCATGGCATGCCCTTACACAGGCCAGGCGACTTCAAGCTTCTCAACATGTTGGGAAGTGGGCTGGATAAAGCAGAAAAGCCACTCAGGTGCAAGAGTGCCATGCAAGAGCGCCGGATAAGAGGCCTTGATCTTGAGGGTTTGTTAAGCACAAATCCCATTTTGGCGCGTCAACATTGCGATAAAGTAATGTTGGGTAAAATCCACTCTTTAGTTTTACGCCTTGTTAATTTGCATAACGGCATTGTTGCCGAATTGTAATGTTAACTAGGAGCAGATGATGAAAGCGTTTTTGAAAGATGAATCAGGTGCAACGGCCATTGAATATGGTTTGATTGCGTCAGCCATGGGTTTGGGCTTGGTCACAGTGATGCCAACCCTTGCCAACAGCATTAAAACCAAGTTCGGCTCACTTGCCGGCCATGTAACTTCTGGCAAATAAGTTTGCGCCCCCCTCGGCTGGCGAGAGGGGCAAGGATGCGTTTTTAGTTTGCGAAAAGCTTTGGGCCTCATGGCCCAAACGCTCAATTTCCCAAGCCAAATCACAAGATAGCGGCAAGTTGACAAGCCCCAACACCTGGGCCTTGTTCAAACCGATATCGCGCAGCTGATAATCACTCATCTTCAGCAGGCATTTCAGGTCTTTTCGAGTTTGCCAATTGGTTATGCGACGCACCAACGCGCTCAACCTGCCAAAAGCGGCACGGGATTGGGCTTCGTGGATGATATAGTCGCGCATAACAAACTCCTATTGTATTGATTGTATCAGTGATTATTCACTTGATTTGGCCTGTATATTGATACAATATCGCTGTAATTATAACAATCGAAACATTGTATCCATGACAATTTGGGCTCCCTCGCTTGATCGTTCCAAGCCATTGTATCTGGCCATTGCTGATGCAATGACATCTGATGTGCAAAGCGGCCTGCTTGCCGCCGGAGACAGGTTGCCACCCCAGCGCGATTTGGCGTGGAAGTTGGGGGTAACCCTTGGAACCGTGACACGCGCTTACGCAGAAGCTGAATCGCGTGGGCTTTTATCGGGCGAAGTGGGGCGGGGCAGTTTTGTAAAATCTGCATCGCGGGTTGCTCCCATCACTGATTTGCCGGCAGATCAAAATGACATGGTGGATTTAAGCCACGCCATTCCTCCGCCTGTCATCAGTTCTGATGAGCTTGACCAAGCTCTGCTTGCCATTATGCGAGACCCGCGAAAATTAGGGCTGTTGGATTATGCCCCGCCCGAAGGCTTTGCCCAACATCGCAGCATGGCCGTGGATTGGCTGAAACGCAGCGGCATTACGGCCCAAGAAAAGGATGTGTTTGTAACGGCTGGCGCGCAGCTTGGTTTGCTGACCACATTGCAAGCCATCACTGAACCCGGCGAAAAAGTGATGGCCGAAACCATCAACTATGCATTGCTGCGTTCAACTTTTAAAAATGCCCATCTTCAACCCTTGTGTCTGCCCCAAGATCAAGATGGTCTTTTGCCCGACGCCTTTGAAAAAGCTGCGGCCGCCAAGCTTTCGCGCATTCTTTATCTGGTGCCAACGCTGCAAAACCCAACGACCAACACCATTAGCCGCAACAGGCGCGATGATATTGTGGCCATAGCCCGCAAATATGATGTGACCATCGTTGAAGACGATATTTTCAGGCTGCTCGACGAACGTGTGCAAGCGCCCACGTTTTATACACTGGCACCCGAACGCACCATTCACATTACCGGCCTTTCAAAAACCTTGGCGCCCGGCTTGCGCTTGGGCTTTGTGGTAACACCCGAAGGACAAGACCGTTTGTTGCGCAATCATTTGCGTTCAATGTCGCCACGCAGTGTTGGCATGATGGGTGAAATGGCACGCTATTGGATTTCATCTGGCAAAGCAGATCAGATTTTGGTGCGCATTCGGGCTGAGTTGTCCAGACGCCGCGCCGCATTTATGGATGTGTTTCAAGGTTTTGATTATCGCTGTGAACCGGGTGCGCCTTTTGCTTGGCTGGCACTTCCACCACATTGGACAGCCAATCGTTTTGCCGCGACACTGCGCACGCACAATATTGGTGTTTCTTCGGGCAATGCTTTTGATCTAACGGCGATGCGTGAGGGAGAGCACCACATCCGCGTTTGTTTTGGCAGCCCGCAAGTGAACTGGCGACCCAGCACAACTTTTGAAGCCATCAGAACTTTGGCGCTTGAACATGAAGACGACCACTTTTCGCCTGTGGCATAAGCGTTTGAACTTTGTTTAATTTGTAAATCGTTCCATGTGCCACCCGCATAAGCACATGCAATCATGGTGGGTCGATAATCCAGTCCAAACCGACGAGTTCTGCGTTTAAAGGCCACATACCGGACTGCATTGCTCCCCCAGCATGGTGGTGCGGCAGCCCATGTCAAACCACCTTTTTGTTGTTCGGCATGGCCCGCTTCAAAGCGCATCGCGCTTTGGAGTGGGACTTAAGCCCGGGAAATTAAGCTAATTTCCCTCTAGAACTTTAGCCAGATCTTTGCGCAGATCGATCAACATGGCATCAGCCATCGAGGCATGACCTTCAGCCGTTGGATGCATGGCACCCACAGTTTCTGAAAAGTTTTGTTGTGATGTTGCCTCGTCGACCTCACCGAAACGATTGACCACCTTTTGGTTGATAATCACATAGGCATCATTGATCGTGCGCACCCAGCGTTGACGAAGCGCATAGGGATAGTTTTGCTTTGAGGGGTCAAACGGACGCCACCCAGTGCCTTGTGCTAAAATACCCGATTGGCAAGTTTGGGTGGGCCGTGAAGCCTTACCCCAACAGGGCACGATCAGGCTTTCAGCCGGATCATCCAACCGATCAAGCCTTTGGGCACAAAAGCCATGGCCGCGAAATGGTCTGTCAGCATAGGCCCTGCCCGCATAAGTCCAGCCATTGGCTTCAGCCAATTCACCCATGCGCCGATGCAACACATCAAGTTCAGCGTGGGCCGCATCAAGCTTATCTTGACGCACAACAAGCCAGTTTGAAAATCGATCCAGCGATTGATTGGCGGCAAACTGATCTTCGTTTTGACCATCTTCCGAAAGGCCTTTGCAGGTTTGACCTTTTTCATCGACCAAAATATCTGGATAGGCCGTTAAAATAACCCGCGAAGCGTCATAGGCCAAAGCGTCATTGGCCAGCGGCATGGATTTTTCCAACTGCCTTGCCAAATGTTGATAGGCGGTGGGCAATAATGAAGTCATGTTGGCTGCAAATTGATCAGGCGAAACGGTGGCCCCCAACCAGCCTGCAAGTTTTGTGAGTGGGCCCGATCTCAATGTGGCCCAGCTTACAAGATTGGCAAAGCCAATGTCGTTGCCGCCAATGGATACAAAGACATAATCAACCGTGCGCTTGAATTGCTGGCCGGGGCAAACCCACAAGCCATTTTCCATCTGCGGTTCAACCTTGCACATTTCATTCAGGAAACGCGCCATTTGCGCATCGCGTTTGCTGCCAGAATTGGGCTGGCTGCGGCTTTGGCCATCTCGGTTGATAACCTCAACATAGGTTTGCGGCCCCAAAATGCCTTTATCAACCGCAGCACCCGAACAGGAATATCCCAAATACGTCACAGCAGCATGTTGGTTTTCAATGCCAATCTGCAAGGCGGCGCGCATCTGATATGAATACAGCGACCGATGGCAAATTTGGTCAAGCCATTGGGCAGAGCCACCCGCATCCGTGCGCTTGCGCGTGGGATAAAGATTTTGGTTGCGATGAATGGGGTCAAGCGTAACAGGTGTATCTGGGTTTCCTTCACCCGAAGCAAAACTGTCGCCCAAACCCACAATCATCAAATCTTTCACATGGGCTTCAATGCTAATCGGGCGTTCACCATCAACATTCACTGAAATTGTAGCGCCATCAGGATAAGGAATTGTGGCGCGAATTGTTTCATCACAGGGGGCTGGTTGATCTGGATTATTTCCCACATGCCAATGGCATGTATATTCAGACACAAGCTTTCCACCGTTTAAAGCTTTCAGGCCAATTTCAATTTCATGGCCAGCCGGATTGATATAGGCATCAAGGCCACCACAGGCAGAATGGCTACGTTTTTTTCGATCATAACAGGTTGCTTCAGAAGCTTGCGCAGCCCAGCCTTGCCAATCAAACTTTGTTCGCAGCAAATTGGTGAATGGAATGCGCCTGTCGTTCAAAACATGCTCTACGCCCAACACAGAGCTGTTGTAATAAAACATCACGTTGTCTTCGGTGGTGCTGGCGCGATTGTTGACATGCTGGCCATATTGCCGCCACGCCTGTTCTTGCGCGTTAAATAACGCTTCATCGCTGAAAAAACGAAAGCGATTGACAACTTTCCACGTAATTTGAACATTGTTGGTGGTTAGAACGTCAGCGCGGGCCTCACTCAAGCCTGCTGTGAAGCCCGCCGCCAAGATAAAAACAACACTTAAAAATATACGTCGAAACATTGATCACTCCAAATTCAATCTTGGGTGATATCACCGTATTGTGTCAATTTAATGGTTTAATAGGAATTTTATTTTTGGGCTTTGGGAGACATGATCATAATGATCTGGCGACCTTCAAAACGGGGTTCCATTTCAACTTTGGCAATTTCACCCATATCGGCTTTCACTTTGGCCAAAAGCTTATGGCCCAATTCCTGATGGTCCATTTCACGGCCGCGAAAGCGCAAGGTAACTTTCACTTTGTCGCCTTCATCAAAGAAGCGACGCGCGGCTTTCATCTTCACATCATAATCGTGATCATCAATCATGGGGCGAAGTTTAATTTCTTTAATTTCGATCACACGTTGCTTTTTACGCGCTTCAGCAAGACGCTTTTGTTCCTGGAATTTGAATTTGCCGTAATCAAGAATTTTGGCAACGGGCGGTTTTGCATCGGGCGAAATTTCAACCAGATCAAGATTGGCTTCTTCTGCCATAATCAAGGCTTGTCTGGTTGGAACAACGCCAACATTGTTGCCCTCAGCATCAATCAGACGCACGTCGCGGCTGTCAATGCGATGATTGATTTTATGGGCTTCTTCCTTTTGGGCCGGCGCATTGGCTTGGCGGATGGGGGCGGGCTTTCTTGGTGGAATGCTCAACTAAGTTTAGTCTCCTGTGTTCGGGGCCGGATCGCTGCTTGCGAATCCAGACGCCGTTGGTTAGCGAAGTGGGTTTAGACAGCGAAATTAGGCCTTTCGTCAAGCCTTCTCGCAGAAAAACAGGGATGGTGGGCGCAATGGCACAGTTTCAGGTTGATCGAGAGTTAAGCGGGGTTGATTTGGCTTTTGTCCAAGACGGCGGCGGCGACGAAATTGGGCGCTGTGGTTTTATGTTTTTGGGCGGCTTTAAATCAGACATGACCGGAAAAAAAGCCGAAGCTTTGGCCGAGCTTGGCCGCTCTACCAGGCGCATGGCTTTGCGGTTTGATTATTCGGGCCATGGCCAATCTTCGGGCAAATTTACCGAAGAAACCATCAGCAATTGGCTGGAACAAAGCACTCATATGTTTTTGCGCCACACAAAAGCCAAGCGCATTATCGTGGGTTCTTCCATGGGCGGTTGGCTGGCTTTGCTGCTTGCCCGAAAATTGAAATATGAAGACCCCGCTGCTTTCAAACGCATTGCGGGAATGGTGTTGCTGGCCCCCGCAACCGACATGACGCAAGATTTGATGTGGGATAATTTTGGCGATAAGGCCAAAGAAGATTTGCGTTTGAATGGAATATATTTGGAACCATCCTCTTATGGCGCGCCATATGAAATTACATCAAAGCTTTTGGCCGACGGCGTTCAGCACAAAATTTTCACCGAAGGTTTGCACCTGCCGTTTCCTGTGCGCATTCTGCAAGGTGCCGATGACCATGAAGTTCCTGTTTCGCACGCCATCAAAACATTTGAAGGTTTAAGCGGGCCAGATTTAACAATCACAATTATCAAGGGCGGAGATCATCGCTTGTCTACACCGATGCAATTAAAACTGATGTGCGATTGTGTTCTTAATCTTGCTGAACGTGCAGATGGGGTGAATTATTGAAGATAGCTTTCAGGCCCCATTTGTAATCAGGATACAGCAAATGATAGCCCAGCTCGAATTTAATCCGCGCGTTTGAAACACGTTTTGAATCATCATAAAAACTTCGGGCCATCGGTGACAGATTGGCATTTTCAAATTCAACTTCTGGCGGCGGGGGCATTTTTAAAAGTTCTGCCGCAAAGGTTACAACATCTTGCGGGGCACAAGGCGCATCATCGGCCACGTTATAAACCCGACCAGGATCTGGGTGTTGAATTGACGCGTGCAAAATTCCTGCAATATCGTCCACATGAATGCGGCTGAAAATTTGGCCTTGCTTGATCACGCGCCTGGCTGACCCATCTTTCACACTTTCCAATTGGTTGCGGCCGGGGCCATAAATTCCGGGCAATCTGAAAATATGAGCTTTGAATGGTGCCCAAGCTGCTTCGGCCAAAACACGTCTTTTTGCGCGATCATTGTTGGGCGTCAGTTCTGTGTCTTCGGTCACAACGCCGCCGCCGTGATCTCCATAAACGCCTGTTGTTGAAAGATAAGCCAGCCATTTGAATGGATGATTGAGG
>JANXRO010000240.1 GCA_025356765.1 Hyphomicrobiales bacterium
AACGGGTTGAACCTTGGTCTGGCATCAAGAATGCCACGGTTGCATCAGTAACCCCTGCTGCATGTGATGCAGTGACGTTGCCACCGAGTGTAAAGAGTGCCAGTGCAGCTGCGCTGACAAGTTTCTTAGAGAATATAGTCATGTGTCGTCTCCATTTGTTTTGCATGTTAATTTTTTGCGTAATTGACAGTTGAAATGAGTTCGTGCATTCAATACTGGTGAAAATTTTTCGCCGGTTGCATGATTAAAAATTTTCGCAGTCATGAATTTATATTTAGGCATGTTTTCTCCAACGCTGAGCTGCATTTAGCCGCCCTTCGTTCAAGACCTTGGGTTTTTGTAATAGTCCTCCTTTGGTTTAAGCGGCTTGTTCCGCCTTTATGTTTTCATTTAAAAAACTTCTAAATCGCGATGGCGACATGCCTTTGAGAGCCAGAAATTGTCGGTTGAAATTCGAAATGTTGCTGAACCCGATCTCAAAACAAATATCGGTAATCGACAGTTCGTTATTGTTCATCAGAAGTTGGCAAGCAAGATTGATGCGAAGGCGGTTGACATATTGCACGAGCGCCATGCCGGTATGCCGCCTAAAACTGCGTGAGAAATAGCTGGCCGTGCAGCCACTGATAGCCGCCAATTCCGTTTCGCTGAAATGTTCGGTCAGATGTGAATTGATGTAAGCCAAGGCTTCATTGATGCCCTCTGACATAAACCCTGATGGATCTGGCAAATAGCGGGCACTGGTTAAAGATTGTATTTGCGCGCAACGACTCATTGCTCCCAAAACACTGATAAAAAGTTCGATGCGACGCACACCTTGCGCATCAACGAGTTCGGCCAGCATAGGTGCAACCTTGTCCGACGTCGTCTTCGAAAATAAAGCGCCGCTACGGCTCAGTTCCAAGACAGGGGCAAGCTGGCCTAGTTCAGGAAAAAGATTTTTCACATCTCCGATGAAGGACTCTGAGAACTGTACGACGCGACCACGCAGCGGGATAATCATGTCCGGAGGGACGTCACTGATCCAATTGTGTGGTAAGTTTGGCCCAGTCAAAACCAAGTTGCCAGGCTCGAATTCGCCGATGAAGTCGCCGACAAAATAACGCCCGTTAGTCGTGACAACCTGATGAATCTCATATTCCGGATGAAAATGCCACCTGACCGTATGGAACGGATAGCCGTGAGCCCAAGCCTTAAACGACTGGCCCTCACCGATGTGGACGACTTCTAAGTCCGGGTTCATTTTTCTTCTCCCTGCAGCCGTCCAAGCTTTTTGCTTGGTATAACTGCTATGAGCTTTTCACCCCGCTTAGGCGTTCACTCGTGGTGGACGTTACGAGGCAATTTCTTTCACAGCTAGTACGGTTTTGCCCTTGGAGTGATACTTTTTTTACTTTTTAGGATCGAACAAAGTCTTTTTGGGTCAGATTTGAAATAAAGTGTGTTGCACGACAAAACAACTTGGACGGATTGGCAGCCCGACATTTGCTCCCGCTTTAGCTGTCGCTCGCCTCAAGACCAAGAGGCCCGTTCAGGTAAATTTCCTTACTTTAAAACAGTACAAAAAAATGGGCCCCTTGGTAAAGCGTGCTTTTGAGCGGATTTGAGGATGATACCCTTTGTAGCCGGCAAGAACCGGGTCCTTTGAGCTTGACTATTCAACAAGCGAAATTGCAAGTGCGATGCGGATGCGCGCAGGTCCAGTGTCAAAATTTACTTGATTGAGGAACTTCTGAAGCGCGGTGGAATTTTGAGCCGAGCCGTCCGCCTGGGCGGATTTAAACATACTGTAAATGTCGTCGCTAGAAAAATGAGTTTCACCGAACGCACGACTGGCGCCATTGTTTCCCAAGGGGTAACTGATGTAAAATTGCTCGGCGTTATTTTGTTCTAGGGCCAATGCGCCAGCAATGCGCTCGGGCTCACTCCGTATTGTGCCGTAACGGACACAATTGAATCGGCCATTCCGCTTACTGTATCAAGTGAAGAAGGTAGATATGGGCGGATCAGAATATCAACCATTTATTGTCTTGAACCGCCCCGGGATTGCCGGAGGCCGATCTTATATTAATTACTGGAGGTCAATCAAAGTCTTAGAAATTTTTTGATAAGTTTTTAAATTAACAGGCCCATTTCAACCCTCAAATGAGGATTTCAAAAATTACATATAACGGAGACACCCATTCCAAGCTAGGCGGAACCATTTGACCTGAGCCCCAATGATAATCCAGTTTTAAGCGGGGTCTTCTCCTCAATGCTCCGCTCCCAAAGGTTGGATCACCTGGGGCTAGAGTTTTCGGCCTCTGAACTCTCTGGCCATTGGGCGCCAATGACAATTTCTGGCGCGCCACTATTGTTGGCCGCCGCAGGTCTAATGTCACGCTTTTCAAATTTTAGGATTGTCATTAACTGAGCTTTCAACCTTCCTATCTAAAAGATCGCTGGATTGGGGAGAGAAATTTATGAAACGCTTTTGGAGCTTTACCGCTTTCTTGCTTGCGCTAAGTTTAAACGGATTTGCAGCGCATGCGAACGATGATGCTTCACTGACTATTGATCATTGTCTTGCTGGCGACCCGTTTCGTGAAAGTGAAAAAACGGCTGAACTCTGTCAGTCCGCCATGGACCAAAACGGCATCGCAACATCAGTAAAAGCTCGGATGTTGGGCCAATTGGGCGAGGCGCAGTACTGGCTCATGTCGTTTCCAAACGCTATAAAATCGATGAACGCAGCGCTTGAAACTGACCCTACGCTCAATGAAACGCGCATTGAATTGGCGTGGGCGATCAAACGAACAGGGAATAGTAAAGCAGCATTTGACCTATTCAATGAGGCCCTGAAGCGTGATCCCAAGAGTGCGAGGGCGATCTACGCCCTAGGCCAGTATTTCGAATATACAAATCAGTCTAATGTGGCAAAACAGGCCTTTATAGAAGCTCTCCAACTTGATCCCAACTATGATTTGGCAAGGCTGGAATTTACGGACTACTACCGCTATGTTGAACCAAACAAAGAAAAAGTGCTTGAAAACTTCAATGAAATTCTGACGCGGGACGAAGCCCTCGTCAATAAAGCGCGCTTTTTCTCTCGGGCTACATTTCACACCAAAGATTTATATGGTTTGGTTGTTTTTGAGAAAGCCGCTTATCTTGTAGAAACATCAAATTTTCCGGAAGCGCGTAAATCCATCG
>JANXRO010000287.1 GCA_025356765.1 Hyphomicrobiales bacterium
CATGAATTTAGTGCAATTGTCGCCGATATCGGTGCCTCTGTTTCAAATGTAAAAGCCGGAGACCGCGTTTCCATTCAACCCCTCATTTCGCCGCGCGATGACTATTATGGCCGTCGCGGTTTATATCATTTGAGCCCAAGCATGGGTTGCGTCGGGCTCAGCTGGGCTTGGGGCGGCATGAGCGAGTGGGCCGTTGTGAATGACTATAATTTGGCAGTGGTGCCAAAGGGCGTGACCGATATTCAAGCCGCGATGATTGAGCCTGCCGCTGTTGCCGTTTACGCTGCTGATCGCGGTGGCGTTCAGTCCGGCTCCACGGTTCTGATTTCAGGAGTGGGGCCGATTGGCGCGCTTACTTTGTTGGCAGTGAAAGCTGCAGGTGCGGGGCAAATTTTCGTCAGTGAGCCCAATGCTTTTCGGCGCAAAATGGCAAAGGAATTGGTGCCCGCAGCCATTGTTCTTGATCCGATAACTCAAGATGTGGTGGAAGAAATAAAGGCGCAAACCGAAGATCATGTTGGCGTTGATGTGGCCATTGAATGCGTTGGCCTTGAAGCCAGCTTGAACACATGCGTGAAGGCCGTGCGCAACCAAGGCAAGGTTGTGCAAACCGGTTTGCATATGAAGCCCGCCAGTGTTGACCCCATGACATGGGCATTGAAAGACATAACCATTGAAGCCACGTGGTGTTATCCTGTGCAATGCTGGCCGCGCATCATCCGCATGGTTGAATCCGGTTCCTTTCCAATTGAAAAAATTGTTACAGGCAATATCAAAGCAGATGATGTGGTCAAGCTGGGCTTTGACGCATTGCTCGATAAATCAGTCAATCACATGAAAATTTTGGTGACCGTATGAGCAAAGGCCCTGTTAAAGTTGCAATGATTGGCCTTGGTTGGTGGGGCAAGAAAATGACGGCAGTGTTAAAAAAGGCACATGCTGATATTGAAATTATCTGCGCTGCCGAGCCCAATCCCGCAGGTGCTGATTTTGCAAAAGAAAATGGTTTTGCATATTACGAGAATTACAAAGACGCTTTGAAACATCCTGGTGTTGAAGCCGTCATTCTCGCAACGCCGCATTCATTGCATGCCGAACAGATCAAACTTGCAGTGGCTGCCAAGAAACATATCTTCTGTGAAAAGCCCTTGGCCCTCACCAAGAAAGGCGCAGAGCTTGCCGTGAATCTTTGCAAGAAAAACAAGCTGGTGCTCGGAATGGGCCATGAGCGCCGCTGGGATCCACCGATTGCAAAAATGCTGGCGATGGCGCGTTCTGGTGAATTGGGGCGCATCCAACAAATTGAAGGCAATTTCAGTCACGACAAATTTACAACGTTAGATAAAAAGAATTGGCGCCTGAACAAGAAAGAAGCCCCTGTTGGCGGCATGACGGCGACTGGTATTCATCTCACAGATTTATCTGCCGCATTGCTGGGGCCCGCAAAAGATTTACGCGTATCATGCGAAAGCCTTTCTTCTAAAATTCCGCAAGGCGATACAATGAGTGTGCATATCCGTTTTAAAGGCGGCGGCACATCCTATGTGTCAGCTTCGCTTGCCATGCCGTTTATTTCGCGCTTCGCAGTTTTCGGTTCCAAGGGCTGGATAGAAATTCGCGACAAAGCACATGTTGAATCGCCCGCAGGATGGGTTGTTACATCGGCCATGGCGGGTGGGCCAATTACTGTTGTCGAAATTCCGCCAGCAGAGCCGGTCAAAGATAATCTGGTGGCCTTTGCACGCGCCATCCGCAAGCTGGAACCGTATCAGATAACGGGCAAAGACCTCATCAACAACATTGCCATTTTGGAAGCCATAATTAAGTCTGCTGCCAAAAAAGGCGCGGTGGTTAAAGTTTAAGGAAAGCACATGAAAGCGCTAATTTTTGAAACTCCAAACAAACCCATCATCGCTGATGTGCCAATGCCCACGATCAGTGATTCAGAGGTGATGATCAAAACGCGCACCATTGGCATTTGTCATTCTGATTATGAGCTTTTGGCAGGACGCTACATTATTCCGATTTCTTATCCTGTAACCCCCGGCCACGAATGGTGCGGCGAGATTGTTGAAGTTGGCAAGAACGTCAAGAATTTCAAAGTCGGCGACCGCGTTGTTGGTGAATGTGTGGTAAAAACACCAGAACGCCTTCACCATTTTGGCTTTTCAATGAATGGTGCAGACCGCGAGTTTTTCAACGTTAATCCAGATTGGCTGCATAAGCTTCCAGACACAGTGGATGATATGCGGGGCTCGCTGATTGAACCCTTCACCTGTGGTTTCTATGCAGTGTTGCGTTCAGGCGGCACCAACGCATCAGAAACCGTTGTGGTCTCCGGCGGCGGCACCATCGGTCTGGTTTCTGCTGCGGCAGCATTGGGCATGGGCGCCCGCGTGATTGTGGCTGATCCAATTGCCCAACGTCGTGAAATTGCCAAGAAGCTAGGCGCTGAAGCCATTGATCCAACTGATCGTGGCGCTGATCAAATAAAAGAACTGACAGGCGGCCATGGTGCTGATCTCGTGGTTGAATGTTCTGGCCATGATGCATCGTTGGCGGCAGTGTTTGATTATGTGGCCCAAGATGGCCGCATGTCGATGGTGGGTATCAATATTGGCCGCAAGATTTCTGCAAACCTCGGTTTGATGCAACTGAAAAATCTCACGATCCGCGGCTGCATCGGCTCTCCTGGCGTGTGGCCCGCCGCCATTCGCTTTCTTGAAAAAACCGGCATCGACCTCTCGCCCATCCAAACTCATAAATTTTCTCTGACGGACGCCGTGAAAGGTTTTGAGCTGGGCCAAGACCCCAAGGCCTGTATCAAAATAACCCTCTCAACCAAGGATATGCATTAGATGAAACGCCACGCCCTTATCGCCGGTGTTTCCGGAATCATTGGTCGCCACTTGGCTGAACACCTTCTTGAAACAGGGAAATGGACCGTCTCTGGGATCTCACGCCACAAGCATGATCTGCCAAAAGGCGTGAAGCATATTGCCGTTGATCTTACGGATGCAGCCGCAACCAAATCAGCGCTCAAGAAAGTGGCGGTCACGGATGTGTTCATCACCACATGGATGCGTCAGGCCACTGAAGCTGAAAATTGCCGCGTCAATGCGGGCATGGTGCGCAATCTTCTTGCCGCCGTTGAGGGTAAAAAAATCAAGCATGCAGCTTTGGTCACTGGCCTCAAGCACTACATGGGCCCGTTTGAGGCCTATGCAAAATCCAAAATGATAACGCCATTCCGCGAGGAACAGCCGCGTCTGCCTTACCAGAATTTTTATTATGATCAGGAAGATGAGCTTTATGCTGCCGCGGAAAAGCAAGGCTTTTCATGGTCTGTGCATCGCCCTCATACATTGATCGGTTACGCGCTCGGCAATCAAATGAATATGGCCGCTACTTTGGGTGCCTATGCCGCGATCTGCAAGGAAACTGGAATGCCTTTCGTGTTTCCTGGTTCGCCGCAGCAATATGAAGCCTGTGTGGACATTACCGATGGCCGCATCATCGCCAAGCAATTGCTGTGGGCTGCAACCAAGCGTGCTGCGCGCAACGAAGCGTTCAACATCGTCAATGGCGAAGTTTTCCGCTGGGATTGGATGTGGCCAAAACTTGCAGCGCACCTTGGCGTTCCAGCCGCAGACTATCCGGGCCACGCCCAGCCGCTTGAAAAACAGATGGCTGGAATGGAACCTGTCTGGGACAAGATCGTCGCCAAGCATGGACTTCAGCAAAACGCCCTCACCAATGTTGCATCATGGTGGCACTCAGATGCCGACCTTGGCCGAACCATTGAGAATTTCACCGACATGACCAAAAGTCGTGACAAGGGTTTTACCGCGTATCAAAATTCAATTCACTCTTTCACTGATGCTTTTGACAAACTTCGCGCCGCCAAAGTTCTGCCCATGGCCGGAAAATGAATCAGGCCGCCACATCAACACCAGACGTTTTTGCGCAGCGCAGCTTTTTTGCTACGCCGCTGGCAAGAAGTTTTGTCACTGTTGTTGTGTGCACGCTTGCGTTGCTTGTTGCATGTCTCATCTTCGCACCATCGGCTGTTTCATGGGGTGCTTTTTCGGGCAGCCTACCATTTGCGGCCATAATAGCCATTGTGGGTTTGGGCCAACTGTTGGTGGTGCAACAAGGCGGTTTTGATTTGTCGCTGCCCGGCGCAGTGTCCTTGGCCGTTGTCACCGCTACGCATGAAGCACATCAAAACAATGGGCTACTTTTTTATGCGGTGTTTCTATCGATTGGTTTTGCATTGGCAGCAGGCATCGCCAATGGCATCTTGATTGCCTATTTTAGGCTTAACGCCATCATTGCAACCATCGGCATGAATGCACTTCTCTATGCAGGCGTGTTTGCGGTTTGCGGCGGCACCCCTTCGATCACCACAACATTGCTGGCCGATATTGCAGGCGGCGAAACATGGCGCATTCCCAATGCGGTTTTGTTTGCCTTGGCGGCATTGGTGTTGGTTTCTTTTATCCTGAAGAAAACAGTTGTTGGCCGTCGCTTTGAAGCGGTGGGTGCCAATCCTTTTGCTGCCCAAGCGACGGGTCTTCGCGTTCAAACGCATCAACTCATGGCATATGTGTTCGCCCAGCTTCTCTATTGCATGGCGGGTATATTGATTGCCGGCATAACTCGGGAACCCACGGCCTTTCAGGGCGACTCTTTGTTGCTGCCCTCTGTTGCCGTTGTTGTTCTGGGTGGAACTTCGTTGCTGGGGGGACGGGGTTTTCCGATTTCCACCGTTATCGCAGCGTTTTTCCTCAACCAATTGAGCCAATTCGCACTCGCTATTGGAGTTCCTTATTCGGCTCAAACCATCATCCAGGCCTTGGCCTTGGGTTTTGGCATCTCTGTCTACTCGATCAAGTGGACGGTGAACCTGACTAAAAAAAACCAAACAAATGGAGGACTACATGAATAACAAATTTAAAAAACTGGCGCTTGCTGCCACCACTGCGGTGTTAGCTTTAGGTGCTGCCAGTATGGCACAGGCCGACACACCAACATGGTGTGGCCCAAAGCAGGCTTCACTCGCCTTGCTTGATGGCTATGGTGGCAACAGCTGGCGTCAAGTGACAACAGCATCTGGCAAACAAACAGCATCACTTTGCCCCAGCATTACCAAATATGAATATGCGGATGGCAATGGCGATACCCAGAAGTCAATTTCCGACATCAAGGGTCTTGCTGCCAAAGGCATTGACGCACTTGTGGTGTTTGGTGATGCAGGCCCTGCGGTTCTGCCCGCCATCACATCAGTGTTCAAGGCTGGCAAAACCATCGTTCCATATCGCGTTGATGTGGGCGGCAAGGAAGGCGAAAACTACACCAAGTTCATTGGTTCATCTTTTGTGAACGACGGTGAAACCTGGGGCAAGTGGATCAAGGGCGTGTTGCCAAAAGGCGGCAATGTTCTTTTCCTGTCGGGCCCTGCTGGCAACAGCCAAGGACTTGACGAACTTAAAGGCTTGAAAAATATTCTGGGTGCTGAATACAAGTTCTTGAACGCCGAACCCTTCGACGTGACAAACTGGGACCCTGCATTGACACAAAAAGTGCTGACCGCTGAAATCGCCAAGAACGACAAGATCGACGTGATCGTGTCAGACTTTGGCCCATCACTGGTTGGTGCTTTGCCTTTGTTCAACAAGTCTGGTCGCTCTATTCCAGCGCTTGCCACCTCAGACGGCAATTCGCTAGGCTGTTTCTGGACTGATAATCAGAATGATCAGAATAAAGACTTCAAGCTATTCACTGTGGCAACGGGCAACGACAACGTGCGTCTTGCTGTTGAGTGGGCCGTGGCCAAAGTGACAGGCGGCAAAGATCCAGAAGAAAATATTTTCAAAGCTCCCGCATTTGAAGATAGCGTTTCTGGCAAGCCGAATGCCGTTCAGTGCAAGAAGGATTTGCCAGGTGCCATTTACCTGTCGTCCGAATTGCCAGCCGCAGACCAAGCCAAGGCAGTCGGCAAATAATTTACGAACGGCCCCGGAGCGACAACTCTCTCCGGGGCTTCCTTTTTCAGCGCCAAGGTCAACAGGTTATTGAACGTGAAAGATGCAACCAAGTCAAAAGGAACTCTGAGTGTGGCATCACCCGCTGAGGTGACGCTCAAGCTGACCAATATTTCAAAATATTTCTCCAGCGTTCCCGCCTTGCTTGACGTTAGTACGGAGTTTTTTGCCGGAGAAGTTCATGCCATCTTGGGTGAAAACGGTGCGGGCAAATCCACCTTGATGAATATCATTTCCGGAACCTTCCAGCCCACCCAGGGGGAAATTGTTTTTCAAGGGCAAGCTGTTCCGCAGATGACACCTGAAAAAGCCAAATCTCTCGGCATTGCCATTTCATTTCAACACCCTGCGATACTTGATGATCTTTCTGTGCTTGAAAATGTTCAAGTGGCATTGCCGCGAACTGTTTTTACTGGAACATCTGTTCGCGAAGATGTGCGCGCAATGCTAGATGCTGTTGGGCTTAATGTTTCCCTACACATGCGGGCAGATGGTTTGACTGTGGCGCAAAAACATTTGTTGGAAATCGCCAAAGCGCTCGCCATCAAACCAAAAATTCTGATCTTGGATGAGCCAACGGCCTCGCTTGATCAGGATGCAACCGACATGCTGTTTGGCCGAATCCGCGAGGTTGTGAAAGCTGGCACATCTGTGATCTACATCACACACCGTCTTGCTGAGTTGCGCCAGATTGCGCACCGCGTAACTGTGTTACGGGATGGCAAATATCGCGGCACTGGCATGGTGAATGATTTCAGCAACAACGATCTTCTGGCGTTGATTGTTGGCCGCCAACTTGGATCAACATTTCCGCCAAAGTCGCCAGTTCATTCTTCGGATGTTTTGTTTTCTGCAAAGTCCATCAGCGGCAAAGGCTTCAAAGATGTAAGTTTTGAAGCCACACGTGGACAGATCATTGGCGTTGCCGGTGTGGCTGGCAACGGCCAGCCTGAGCTAATGAAGGTGCTTGCTGGTCTAAACCCGTTTCAAGGTGCCATAGCACTTGCAGGCAAACCACTTTCACGCAGTGACTTACAAAGCAAAACTGCCTTTATGCCGTCAGACAGGCACTCTGAGGGCTTGGCCGCTGGCCTTACGGTGCGGGAAAATGCTGCATTTGCGGCTTTGGGAAAATTCGCAAGCAAAGGCATTATGAGCCGCCAAAAAGAACACGCTTTGGTGAATGAAGCCTTCAAGTCGCTCGCTGTTAAAGCCCCGGGAATGGAGGCCCCCATACTTTCGCTTTCGGGAGGCAACCAACAAAAAGTTGTTATGGCGCGGGCTCTGCTGTCGGAGCCGGGGCTAATCGTTGCCGATGAACCAACACAAGGTGTTGACGTGGGTGCACGAGCCGAAATTTATCGCATCTTGCGTGAAGTCTCCAGCACCGGAACACCTGTTATCGTCAATTCATCAGACGCTGCTGAATTGGAAGGTCTGTGTGATAAAGTCATTGTCATGTCGCGTGGTCGCGTAGTTGAAACATTGGTGGGCGCTGATATTTCTGAAGCCCGCATTATTGCGGCAGCTGTTCATGCCACCACTCACGCGAGCGAAAACTCTTCTCAAGCGACACCAAAAGAAAAGCCACAAAATTGGCGAAATTGGCTGCAGTCAGATAATGCGCCAGCAGTTCCTTTGGCCTTGGTTACAATTTTGCTGGGCCTTTATGTGCAGTTGCAGAACAGTAATTTTCTGACGTCATATAATATCTACAACATTCTTCTGTTGGCCACAGCTTTGGGCTTTATCGCTTTGGGGCAAACGGTGGCGCTGTTGCTTGCGGGAATTGATCTTTCCGTTGGGCCACTCGCTGGTTTCCTTGTGGTCATCGCATCTTTTTTCATCAATGACGATAAATCTGGAGCAATAATCTTCGCTGGTTTTGTCCTGATGTTTGGCGCGGCATTGGTGGTGGGCGCAATCAACGGGCTGTTGATACGCTTTGCAAATTTCACGCCCATTGCGGCTACACTTGCCATGTATATTGGCATTCAGGGCATGAGCTTCTTGCTGCGCGATTCACCCGGCGGTTATATCAGCGCCACAGTGACAGATTGGATCAACTGGCAGATGGGGCCAATCCCCGTGGCCTTTGCCGTTTTGGTGGCGGTGGCATTGGTGGCTGAATACGTTTTACGGAAAACAAGAAAGGGCTGGGAACTTCGCGCCACGGGCTCTGAAGAAGAGGGCGCGCGGCGCATTGGCGTTCGCATCAACCGCACTTTTGTTTATGGCTATATTGCTTCCGCGCTGTTCACCGCCTGCGGTGCGATCATGTTGATGACGCAAATCGGCGTTGGAGATCCACGCCAAGGCATCAACTACACTTTGTCCAGCATCACTGCCGTGGTGTTGGGCGGAACCAGCCTGCGCGGCGGGCGTGGAACATTTATCGGCACGTTGCTCGGTGCTGTTTTGATTACTGAAGTGCTTAATGCAGTTGCATTCTTAGGTTTTACCCAAACCTATCAATATCTATTCCAGGGCGCGCTGATCGTGGTCTCGGCTTTGATTTATCTCACAGTAAGAAACCGCGCCCTGGAATAGATATTGATAGGTTTGAGTAAAACCTAAGAATGCAACTGCATTAAGCACTTCAGTAATCAAAACAGCACCGAGCAGCGTGCCAATAA
>JANXRO010000306.1 GCA_025356765.1 Hyphomicrobiales bacterium
CGTTCGCCGTTTTTCCTTCATGCGTCACCCTTGTTTTTATAAAACGAATATCGGCTACTATAACACTTACGCGTCAGGACTCTATGGATCACAATGCGCAAACTCGTGGAATGTTCCGCTAAAATAAATTTAGCCGTTTCACGGGAACTTTTCATCATTTGCCGCGTTTCGATAGGCTATTGCTGAATTTTATTGTTTTGAATTTCGTCATGCAGCGATAAAAGGGGTGAAACATATGAGTTTAGCTTTTGAAATTGCGCCGCATTTGCCATTCCTGCGGCGCTTTTCGCGCGCTCTGACGGGCAATCAACACAGCGGCGACGCATATGTAGCAGCGTTGCTCGAAACTATTATCGCTGATCCTTCTGGTTACGACACGGCGCCAAATATCAGGCTCTCGCTATACCGCAGCTATTGCACATTGTGGGAATCGGCCAGTTTCGACATGAAGCACAGGCGCAATACTCCGGAATGGGAAACTGCAGCGGGTCGTAATCTTGACGCTGTTGCACCACAGGCCCGAGAAGTATTTTTACTTACCGCTGTAGAAGGTTTCAGTCTCGCCGAGGTCTCACAAATATTGAAACAATCTGCGCATAACATTCAAGATCTTTTGGATGAGGCATCTCACGATCTTGCCGAGCAAGTTGCAACCGATGTCCTGATTATTGAAGATGAACCGATCATCGCACTTGATTTGGAAGCACTGATGGAAAGTTTGGGCCACCGGGTGACTGGTGTTGCGCGCACCGAGAAAGAAGCGTTGCGAATGGCCTCATCAAAGCGACCGGGCCTTGTGCTGGCTGATATTCAACTGGCCGACGGCAGTTCAGGTATTGATGCTGTGAAAAAAATGCTTGAAAATTTTGAAGTGCCCGTCATTTTCATTACTGCGTTCCCGGAGCGATTGCTGACCGGCGAAAAGCCCGAGCCCGCTTTTCTTATCACCAAACCTTTTGTGCCCGATATGGTAAAAGCAATGGTGAGCCAAGCTTTGTTCTTCGATACGAAATCAAAATTGGCATCGTGAGCCGGGCGTGAAGCCCGCCTAATTCTTTTTGATAGAAACGCCACTATTATCAATGTTTATTTCAATGCCATTGGATTGATGATGTTGTTGGTAATATTGATATCCAAGCGCAGCGACAGCTACGAAGGCCACTCCAATCAGCAGATAAGTTAAGTCGATTTTCATTACCCTCTGCAACTTTCATTTCTATTTTTAATTTGCACTATTTTTTCTCTTTGATCGTTGATAATCACTATGGACGATTTCGGTCGGGGAACATGAAGGTAATTTACCTTCCTAGCGCTGTTCACATTGGGCCATTTGTTGGTGGACAGTGATCATATGAACAGATCCCATATGTGTGCAAAGGACGACTTGCGCCAAGCTTTTGTTACGACTTAAATTGTTCTTCGAGTGCTGCTATTTTATTGTGAGCGCTAGCCCGCTTAAATCCAGGTTCGCGAGCAGCCCGACTTGCCGACCCGAGAGTTCTAAAACCGCACCCTTCTGGTTGGTCAGAACGATCGCGCGAGTGCCGTGGCCGATAGCAAGCCCAGCGCCAACGGCGCCATAAACTCCTTCAACGTCTGATGCGCGTCGAATGTGGCTGACCCTGCCTTGCAGGATTGTCTTTGAACCGCCGAAAACAAGGCCGTAATCTATACCGCCGACCCCAAGTCGATACGTGCGCCCTTGGAAAGTAAGACTGCCGCCACCGCCTGAACCACCGATTACCCAACCAACCTTGTAAACCTTAAGCGAAATTGTGCCGCTATCGGCGAAGGCACTCGAGGTGCTTAAACCGGAAGCGGCAGATCCCGCCACCAAAATGCCAAGAAGCCAGTTTGGAATTCGCATATCTTCATTTCCTTTAATTGAATCGTAAGCCTACGATCAACGCATTAAACCGCAAAAGCTTTAACCTTAAACGAGAATTGGTGCGCCATATGTGATGCATATTTGATCTTTGGATTCCTGTTCGGAACCGGTTGATCAAACTCAGCTGCGGTCACTTATTTGCCCCGCAATGCGTCCTTGATACCGCCGATCGTATTCTGGATTTTGCCTTTGGTCTTATCGGCTTTGCCGTCTGCTTCCAGCTTGGCGTCTCCGATCAATTTGCCCGCTACTTCTTTAATAGCACCTTTAGCCTGCTTTGCAGATCCTTCAATTCGGTCCTTGTCCATCGCTAGTTCCTTTCATGTTAGATATTTTCAAAGTTCCAACGCGCGAAATGACTATTTGTTCCATGACCTGATCCCTAGAATTGACCTCGCTTTTTGGTCGAAGTGAATTGGCCGCTCTTTCAACAGCCAGACAAAGCCTAGCCATTGTATCGTTCATCTTTGCCCACCGACAACTTTATGCGGGGGCCATCTTATTCTCGGCGATCTTCAATTCACCCGGAAAGTGGCAAGCCACTTGTTGTTGGGAATTGTGCATAGCAAGTGTTGGGCGTTCAACTTTGCAACGCTCTTGCGCAATCGGGCAGCGTGAGTGGAAGCGACAACCCGTTGGAGGGTTGATAGGGCTTGGCACATCACCTGATAGAATGATGCGTTTGCGTGTGCCCAGTTTATGGATGTCGGGCAAAGGAACTGCCGAAATGAGCGCTTGCGTATAAGGATGAGCCGGTTTTGAAAAAACCTCATTCGCATTTCCAATTTCAACAATTGACCCCAGATACATCACAGCGATGCGCGTGGAAACTTGTCTCACCACGCTGAGATCATGCGCGATAAACACATAAGTGAGATTCAGCTTCTCTTGCAAATCGGCAAGCAAGTTGACGATCTGGGCTTGCACCGAAACATCAAGAGCAGACACAGGTTCATCCAGCACGATTAACTTTGGATTGACCGCAATCGCGCGCGCAATGCCAATACGCTGACGTTGGCCACCCGAAAACTCATGCTGAAAACGTGTGGCATGATCTGGCGAGAGGCCAACGAGGCCCAGCAATTCCGAAACTCTTTCTGAAATCTCAGCCTCGCTTTTGCGGGTGTGAATGCGCAATGGTTCGGCGATCAAATCGCGAATACGCCGACGCGGATTCAACGACGCTGAAGGATCTTGAAACACCATTTGCAATTTGGCGCGCAGGGGGCGCAGCTGACGAATTGATTTTTTGGAAATGTCATCGCCATCAAAAATAAGTTGGCCTTCTGAAATTTCATAAAGCCTGGTCATGCAGCGGCCCAATGTTGATTTGCCGCAACCGGATTCGCCTACCAAGCCCAGCGTTTCGCCAGAGTTGATGGCTAATGAAATGTTATCCACCGCCCTAACAATCAGTTTGCCACGGGCAGAAAAGCGGCTTCCCACGCTGAATTGCTTGCTGACATTTTTGGCTTCATAAAGCGCAGTCATGGGTTCACCCGAAAACAGGCTGCGTCGTGGCCGTTGGCTGTAAGGGCAGGGGTATTGATGCAAGCCTCAAACCTGTTGACGCAGCGCGGCGCAAAGGCACAACCCGCTGGGCGATTAAGCAATGTTGGCGGCGCACCGGGAATGGATTTTAGGCGATGCGGTTTTGGGCCTTCGAGCGGCGGAATGGAATCCAACAGGGCCTTGGTATAGGGGTGCAATGGGCTTGAAAACAGTTGGCTTTGACTGCCGCGTTCAACAATGCGGCCCGCATACATAACCATAACCCTTGATGCGATTTCGGCGATGACGCCCATGTCATGTGTAATGAAAACAACTGCGGATTTATGGTTCCTTTGCAGCTTGCGCACCAAGTCCAAAATCTGCGCTTGCACTGTAACATCAAGCGCTGTTGTTGGTTCGTCGGCAACCAAAAGTGAAGGATTGCAAGATAATGCCATGGCTATCACCGCGCGCTGGCGCATGCCGCCCGATAGTTGATGCGGATAACGATGAATGGCTTCTGCGGGGTTCGGAATATTCACCTCTGCCAAAAGTTCAATGGCGCGCAGTTCTGCGGCTTTTGCGCTAATTTTATTATGCGCTCTAATTTGTTCGGCGATCTGCCACCCGATTGTATAGACAGGCGTTAATGCTGTCATTGGGTCTTGGAATATCATTGCAATTTCACGGCCGCGCAATTGGCGCATTTCTTTTGCATTTAAGCCAACAAGTTCACGCCCTTTATATTTGATCGAACCCTCAATCAGGGCGTTTGGATCAGTGATCAAACCCATCACAGCCAAAAGCGAAACGGTTTTGCCTGAGCCTGATTCACCCACAACACCCAGAATTTCACCTTCAGCCACCGAGAAGGAAACGCCATCAATGGCTTGCACAAGGCCTTGCTCGGTGCGGAAGGAAACTTTCAGATCACGCACTTCAAGCATCAGACAGTTCTCACGCGCGGATCGAGGAAAATATAAATGACATCGACCAAGGCATTGGCTAACACCACAAAGATTGAAGCGTAAAGCACCGTTGCCATGATGACCGGCAAGTCCAACGTGAGAAGCGCTTCATAAGTGAGCTTGCCCACACCGTGAAGATCAAACACCACCTCGGTGAGAAGTGCCGCGCCACCAACGAGGGCACCGAAATCCAGTCCAAACAAAGTAATAAAACTGATGAGCGACGTTCGCAAAGCGTGGCGCAACAAAATGCGCGTTTCAGAGAGACCTTTGGCACGCGCCGTGCGCACATAATCTTCCTGCATGGCTTCAATGAGATTGGCGCGAAGCACGCGGGCATAAAGGCCAATATAAAGTATGGCCAGCGTGATCCATGGAATGATGAGCGTTAGGAACCACGCCTTGGGACTATCACTGAAATTTTTATAGCCAAGCGGCGGCACCCACGAAAACATCCAAGTATCTTTAAATCGGCTTTGCGTGATCAGGTTCATCACTTCGCCAAGCCAATAGACTGGCATGGAAATGCCAATCAGCCCCATGATCATCAACGCCTTATCAAGCCAGCTTCCTCGTGTAGCGGCGGCCACAGTTCCGATAATGATTGCGAAAATGACCCAGAGTACAGCTGCACCAATAACCAAGGAAAGCGTTACAGGAATGGCATCCAAAATTGCGGGAACAACTTTCCAGCCCCGGTTGACGAACGACGTAAGATCACCCGAGATGAAAATTTTTTTCATCATAATGAGATATTGCACATAAAACGGTTGATCAAAGCCAAAGCTTTTACGCACCGCTTCCAAAACTTCGGGACTGGCATTGCGGCCAGCGATGCGCGCCGACGGATCCGCGCCCGGTGTTGCAAAGAATATTAAAAATACCGTTATGCTGATGCCCAGCATAACAAACAGCATTTGGCCTAAACGTTGCGCAATGGCCAAAAACATTAACCGCGCCCCAGTTTAATTTTGGAACGTGGATCAAGCGCATCACGCAAACCATCGCCCAACACATTCAACGTCAACACACTCAGGACAATGGCCAGACCCGGAGCCAACGCAACAAGTGGTCGTGAATAGAGAAGACCCTGACCATCTTGTATAATTGTGCCCCAACTTGCATCTGGCGCTTGCACACCGATTGATAAAAATGAAAGTGCAGATTCTGTAAGCATGTTGAGCGCCATCATCAAGGGCACAAAAACGATTAAGGTGGTTGATACATTTGGTAAAATATCGCGAAATAAAATACGGTGGCTGGGCACACCAAGGCCAATGGCGGCCAACACGAATTCACTTTCTCGCAGCGATAAAACCTGGCCGCGTATTGGCCTTGCCACATAAGGAATATAAACAATGCCAATAATAAAAATGGGTAACCAGAGGCTGCCTGACTCGATGGTGATAGGCCCTAGCGAGATGCCATGGGCGATCAATACAATCGACAGTGAAATTGCCAAAAGATAAATCGGAAAAGCCCACAGAATATCCAGAACCCGCGACAATACTGTGTCGATGAAACCACCGAAAAATCCGGCTGCTAGGCCCATAACAGTCGCGAAAAACAGAGTGAATAGTGTGGCGGCACCTGCGATTAAAAATGAATTGATGCCGCCATAGAGCAAACGGCTCATCACATCACGGCCTTGGTTATCGGCACCCAAAAAATAGTTACCAAGCTGCCACGTGGGGCCGATGGGATTATAGCCTAGACCTAAGCCTTCGGTTGATTGTTCCATAACATTCACGGTTTGGCCGTTGAGTGTGATGGTGGCATCGAGTGTAGATTTGAACGGTTGCATGTGTGCCCATGATGCATAGACCGGAGCCAACAAGCACAAGACCAAGATCATCAAAAACATGAACAGTGCAGCCATGGCCGTGCGATCACGCCACAAACGAGCCATCGCCGTGGCCCAAGGACCACGGCTTTTGCGCACTGTATTTAAAACGACGTCAACCAAAAGTTTTGGGCCTTACTTCACCCAAGACTGTGTAACCATCCAATAGAACTGAGAGTTGAATTGGAAGTTGCCCAAACGCTTGGAAACAAAATCCAAATGCTTTGGCGTAAACATAGCAGCCGCCGGTGAATCATCGGTGACTGTTTTGTCAACTTCAGCCCAAATCTTGTTGGCGGCCTCTTGATCGGTTACGCCCAAGGCCAAAGCTGATTGCATTTTTGCATCAAGATCTTTGTTCGTATAGCCCGCAATGTTGATGGAACTATCAGAGCCAGGTGTATAGCTTGAACTTCCGAACAGAATGTTCAAGAAATCTGAAGCTGCAGGATAATCTTGATACCACTGCGTCACCGACATTTGCACCTTGTTGTTGGTGTTCTGAATATAAGTGAACTGGATATCGGGCGAGATGGGCTTAACTTCCACCACATAACCAAGCTCGGTCAACAGGCTTTGCAGATAAACGCCAATCGATTTGGAGATCGATTTGTCTTCCACAATGATCGTTACTTTTTGGCCCTTGGTGCCAGATTCCTCGACCAGTTTTTTGGCCTTTTCCATATCTGGCGCAGACCATTTGGCGCCAGGGTCTTTGGTATAGGGGCAATAGTCAGCATGGCCGGGAAAGCCCGGTGGCAATACTTGGCACACTGGCGTTGCCAGCACTGGCCCGCCGAAAAGATTAACCAAGGCTTTGCGATCAATCGCATAGTTCACGGCTTGGCGCGCCTTGATATTATCAAAAGGTGCCAGCTTGTTATTCATGGGCAAATACCACCACGCCGTGAGTGGTGTGACATGCACTTGATCTTTGTTC
>JANXRO010000329.1 GCA_025356765.1 Hyphomicrobiales bacterium
GGCTTGATGTATATGTTTGAAGCCGCCAAAGCCTATGTGCAGGGCAAGAAACCCGCAGTGGACAAAGACGTGCATGCGAAGGTGGCTTTGTAAAATAAGCGAGAGCCGGGCCCGGCTTTGGCCGGGGTGACAGGTTTGATGGAGGCTATTCCGTTACCTTCTCCATGGGCGGGCCTGACCCGCCCATCCAGCGGCATGATTTGGCACTTTGTGTGTTGAAAGGCTGGATCGGCGGGTCAAGCCCGCCGATGGAGGGAGGGGCGCACTAGGGCGCGGTCTCAGTGCCATTGCCAACTTACGTCGCCTTCTTGGAACGTATAAGTAAGGGAGGGAGTTTTTTGAATTCGTTCACGCACCTTTTGTCGGCTTTGATGCATTCCTTGCTATTAGTCGATCAACAGCGCCTTTCACTTCGTTTTCATCATTGAGTGCTTGTCCTAGTCGAGCTGCGAGTTCAGACAAAACTATTCTAATGTCATTTGCCAATTCAAGGCATTCTGAATCGCCTTTTGCATGCAAACCTTCGCTCAGAGCAGAATGAAGGAGGGTCAGCGGATTATTGCCATTTATGAGTAACACAGCGGGCATGGCGTCTTTGGCTTTATCCAACGCACTCGTGAAACGGTTTTCCTTCTTTGCGGCACTTAACATGTCGATTATTTCACTCGAGACATTGATTTTGTTACAAACCCTAATGATCTCATCAAAAAGGCTGTCTTTATGGTTTTCAACTATCTGCCGATAGTATGCATACGCGCCAACACCTAGACCCTGCGTTTCGCTTCGACGGCCTTTTAGGAATAAATCTTTGTCGCTTCCAAACAGACGCAATAGCCGTGGAGGCGTGGATGGTCCGAATGCCGGAACCTCGCCATATTTTTCGCATTTGCCCTTACCTCGGAGATTGGCATTTTCCGCGTCAATTATGACAAGCAGCGAAAATCGCTTGTGAGTCTTGCGGCAATTGGAACAGATGTAATCCAAAAATAGGGAATTCTCTTTTTCTCGAAGTGTTGTGTATTCGGTTGTACATCGATGATAGCGTAGACCGTCGCAATCTTGGTCAGCGCAATGAAGCAATAACTGCGGCTTGTTGAGCGTAGGATAGTTGCGGCTACCAGATGCTTCCCAATTCCAAAGATCAGATATCGCACACGAACCCCCAGGTGGCTTTATTTGTAAAAACTCCCTAAGCGTCAAGGTCGTAGCTTCCGCCGGTGCAGTTTCTGCCACAAAATCCAGTGTTTCAACTTCATCTTTTTCTTCGGTCATTTTTTCACTCCGCCGCCTCTTTCCTTCGATGTTTTAAAAGCTCTTTCACATATTCACTCTTCAAACTTTTAGCCGCATCACCACTTCAACTCACTGCCATCATAATTCCAAAACCGGCCCGTGGTGGCGAGGGTGAGTTTGTCCATCACGGCCTTGATGCCTTTAGCGCTTTCGGGGGGTGTTATGTCAGCGCTTGTGCCGCCCATATCGGTTTGCACCCAGCCAGGGTGGAGCGACGCCACGGCAATTCCCATGGGGCGCAAATCTGTGGCGAGGCATTGGACAACTTTGTTGGCCGCGGCTTTTGAAGCGCGATAGGCCACGCGATCAGATGAAGCAGAGCTGAGTGTGCCCATCTGGCTTGAAATGGTGGCAAGTTTCGCCTGTTTGGCGCGCTTTAATGCGGGCAGAAGGGCTTGAACAATCCGCAAGGGGGCCACGGTGTTCACCTCCAGCGTTTTGAGAAACCCATCAAAATCCATATGAGTGGTAGATTGTTGATCTGGCCCGATAATGCCGGCATTGTTGATGAGGATATCAATCGTTTTATCTTGCATCAGTTTTTGCAGATTGGAAACTGATGCGGGATCAGTTACCTCGAGTTCAATCAACTCAGCTTGCGGCAAAAGCTTTTGGGCTGCAGCAATATTTCGGGCCGTGGCGATGACGTGAAATCCTGCTGCTAAATATGCTCGGCAGAGTTCCAGCCCAATGCCGCGGGCAGCGCCAGTGATCAAGATTGTTTGCATTGATGTTTCTCCTTATTCCGCCGCTTCTTTTCTGGGACGTTTCAACACGTCTTTCAGATATTGGCCGGTGTAGCTTTTTGATACTTTGGCCACGTCTTCCGGCGTGCCAACGGCTATGATTTCGCCGCCGCCATCGCCACCTTCTGGCCCTAAGTCGATGATCCAATCTGCGGTTTTTATCACTTCCAGGTTATGTTCAATCACCACCATGGAATTGCCTTGGTCCACCAATTCATGCAGCACTTCCAACAGCTTTTTCACATCGTGAAAGTGCAGGCCGGTTGTGGGTTCATCCAACAAATACAGCGTTCTGCCCGTGGCGCGTTTGGCCAGTTCTTTTGCCAGTTTGACGCGCTGTGCCTCGCCGCCGGAAAGCGTTGTGGCTTGCTGGCCAACCTTGATATAGCCAAGGCCGACGCGTTCCAGCGTTGTCATTTTATCGCGTACGCTTGGCACGGCGCGGAAAAAGTCAGCGCCCTCAGCCACCGTCATATCCAACACGTCGGCAATGGATTTATCTTTGAATTTAATTTCCAGCGTTTCGCGGTTATAGCGTTTGCCCTTGCATTCATCACACGTGACGTAAACATCGGGCAAGAAGTGCATTTCAATTTTAATCACACCATCGCCCTGGCAGGTTTCGCAGCGCCCGCCTTTCACGTTG
>JANXRO010000345.1 GCA_025356765.1 Hyphomicrobiales bacterium
CAACCTATATCAATGCCTATAACACAACTGTGGCTGCACAGGTGGCAACGGTCGAACGCATCATGGGGGAAAAACCGTTTGAAGGCACAAGCCCGGTGGATGCATTTGCAGGAATGCCCGACGCGTATTATTAACTAGCGATGCGCGAAACCGATCTTTATTTGCCACTTAAAAAGTTTCTAGAGCGACAAGGCTATGACGTGAAGGCCGAAGTGAACGGCTGTGATGTTGTGGCCATGCGTGAAAATCAACCGCCAATTATTATTGAACTCAAGCGTGGGCTAACGTTGCAGTTGCTCTATCAGGCGGTTGATCGGTTGACACTTTCTGAAACTGTTTATGTGGCAATTGCAAAACCCAAACGCGCTGTTCCAGCAGAAGCAACAAAATTGTGCCGCCGCTTGGGGCTGGGGCTGATTGTGATTGCAAAATCTGGCAGCGTTGATGTGTTGGCAGAGCCATTGCCCTATAGGCCGAAACCCGCCGCCAAGCGCCAAGCGCAATTGTTGAAAGAATTTAAAACGCGCAAGGGCGACCCCAACATTGGCGGATCAACCCGCACAAAATTAATGACGGCCTATAAGCAAGATGCGTTGCGGTGTCTGGTTCACATTCATCAAGGCGGGCCGGCGAAAATTTCCATCATCAAAAAAGCAACGCAGGTTGATCGTGCGGCGGCAATTTTCCAAAGCAATTATTATGGCTGGTTTGAACGCTTAACGCGCGGTGTTTATGGCCTGACAGCAGAAGGGCTGGGTGCCGTGGTTAAGTTTAAAGATGAGATTATATAAATAGGCTTTTGTAATGCCGAACGCATGCCTATAGTTTACGAAACAACCAAAGGCTGATCCATGAAAACACTCGATTCCAAACTCTCTCGCATTCGCGCCGGAAAATATAAATCGAAAGATTTCATCATCGCCGATGCGAAAGATGGTGACATGGGCTTTGGCCGCACGGCACCAGGCCCCCACCGCCAGGAAAAGCGCCTTAAAACCAAGACTGAATATCTGGCTTCAATGTTGGATATTACGCGCTCAGGCATGGTGGATATTATGTTGATGTCGGCATCTTCAGCCGAAGCGCTGGGCAGCAAAACATTTTCAAAATCCAAGGTGACATCTGCGGTTCGTTTGAACGACACAACCGATATCTGGTCGCAACGTGGGGCCACGTATAAGGATTTTCCATCACAACCTTACCGTTCAGCTCGTCTTGAACAGGTCCGCAAGATTTCAGATTTGGGCCTCTATTCAGTGACTTATAGCAATAATGTGGATCATGACATTAAGTCTTTGGAAGCTTATGCGGCGTTTCGGGAAGCAGCGCTGAAATTAAAGTTCAGGCATTTTCTTGAGGTGTTCAACCCCGCGATGGACATTGGTTTGAAGGGCGCGCCTTTAAGTGAATATGTGAATGATTGCATTGTGCGCACGCTGGCTGGCGTGATGAGTGCTGAATATCCGCTGTTTTTAAAAATGCCTTACAATGGCGCCGCAGCGATGGAAGAATTGGCCAGCTATGACCCCACCAAACTGATTGTTGGAATTTTGGGCGGCGGCAAAGGCACAACGCGTGATACCTTTGAATTGGCCACTCAAGCTGAGCGCCATGGCGCGCGTGTGGCATTGTTTGGTCGCAAGATTAATTTTGCTGAAGCGCCAGTGGAATTGGTGCGGCTGATGCGGGCCAGCGTTGAAGGGCAAATCACCGCCACTGATGCGGTGAAGAGCTATCACGATTATCTGGTGAAACATAAAATCAAAGCGGATCGCAGCTTGGCCGAAGATTTGGAAATTACTGATCCGGTTTTGAAGGCATAAAGATGTCGCGCTCTGGCATCATTTGCGCTGGCGCTTGGTGCATTGATCGCAATTTACTGGTTGATCACTGGCCGGAGGAAGAAACCGTTTCTCGGATTATTTCGACAGCAGACCACGGCGGTTGTCCCGGCCATAACATGTCAACCGCATTAAAACGCTTGGGCGCAGAATTTCCGGTTTCAGCGATGGGCCTTGTGGGCAAAGACGAACATGGCGCTCATCTTATTCGCATATGTGATGAGTTGGGGATAGAGCGCAGCCACTTGGTTATGCGCAGTGATGTGGCAACATCTCTAACCCTTGTGATGACAGCCAGAACCACGGGCAAACGCACGTTTTTTCATGCCGCCAATGCACACGCCTTGCAAACGCCGGATGATTTTGATTTTTCACAAAGCCAGAGCCGCATTGCGCATTTCGGCCTGCCGGGCCTTCATGCAAAACTTGATGCACCGTGGGGCAGCGATGCTTCGGGCTGGGTGACTGTTATGAAAAAAGCCCGCGCCGCTGGTTTGAAAAACAATGTTGAATTGGCGTCAGTGGAACCTGAACACATTCGTGCGGTGGCGCTACCGCTGTTGCCCTTTTTGGATACCTTGATCATCAATGATTTGGAAGCTGGTGCAATCGTTGACATTGCGACAGTGAAAGATAGTGTAGCTGATGCTAAAGCTTGCCGCAAAGCCGCAGAAATTTTGATGGAGCGTTTTAATCTTTCGTTGTGTGCCATTCATTTTCCAATGGGTGGCATTGTGATGGCACGCAATGGTGATGTGGCGGAACACGCTTCGGCGAATGTGCCACGTTCTGAAATTATTGGCACCAATGGTGCGGGAGATGCTTTTGCGGCGGGAATTCTATTCGGCCATCACGAAGCTTGGCCCATCATGCAAAGTTTGAAACTTGCCCATTCCAGTGCCGCAACGTCACTTCGTTCACAAGCCACTACCACATCT
>JANXRO010000361.1 GCA_025356765.1 Hyphomicrobiales bacterium
CGCTTCTGCTCGACGGCAGAAAAAACATGGCCTGTGCCCGGCACTCAATGCCGTCACCTCGTCTAAGAAGAACAGCGCTGTATAGCCCTGCCCCATGGGTTCATGGTGTTGGTTTTTCCAATGCAGATCACAACAAATCCAATGTGTGGATGCCCATCGGCGCTTGGCCAAAGTTTTATCATCGCGGTGAAACTTGCCCCCGCGATTGCCCATCATCGTGCCACGGAATGGCACGGCGAAAAGTTCACCGTTTGGCGCGACGCGGTTTTGCAGGCTCATTCATCTGGCTCAAATCATGCGTGGCCACAGGCATGGCCAAATTGTGCCTGCCCACATTGTGGATATCGCGCTCGCCACACAAAGCCATCGTTGTATCAAGCTCTTTGTAGATGATTTCGAGAGCACGCGTAACGCCCGCTTCACCCGCAGCGCCCAAGCCATAAATATAGGCCCGCCCTATGTATGTGCCTTTTGCACCCAGAGCCATGGCCTTCATCACATCAATGCCAGAGCGAATGCCTGAATCAAAATGCACTTCAATTTTGTCGCCCACCGCATCCACAATCGGGCCCAGCATATCAACCGTGGCAAACGTGCCGTCCAATTGCCTGCCACCGTGGTTCGACACAATAATTGCATCAGCACCAAGCGAGGCTGCAATGCGCGCATCTTGCACATCATTAATGCCCTTCAAGATCAACTTGCCGTCCCATTGCTTGCGGATAAATTCAACCGAACTCCAATCCAGTGTTTGATCAAATTGGTGGTTGGCCCATTCATTCAATGATGCAATATCTTTCACATCTTTGGCGTGGCCCACAATATTACCGAACTGGCGATTTTTTGTGCCAAGCATGCCAAGGCACCAGCGTGGCTTGGTCATCATATTGATGATATTCGGCAGCGTTAATTTCGGCGGGGAAGACAAACCGTTCTTCACATCCAAATGGCGTTGACCCAAAATCTGCAAATCCAGTGTTAAAACCAAGGCAGAACAGTTTGCAGCCTTGGCTCGCTTCACCAGATCTTCGGCAAAGCCTCTGTCACGCATCACATAAAGCTGAAACCAAAATGGCTTGGCAACATGCTTTGCCACCTCTTCCATCGAGCAAATGCTCATCGTTGAAAGCGTATAAGGCACATCAAATTTCTCTGCCGCCCGACATGCCAAAATCTCACCATCAGCACAGTTCATGCCGCCAGAACCAATGGGAGCCAAAGCCACGGGCATGGCCACATCTTGGCCCACCATTTTGGTTTTCAGCACGCGGTTATCAATGTTCACAGCAACGCGTTGGCGCAGCTTATATTTTTCAAACGCCGCGGTGTTGTCTTGAAATGTGCCAGTGCTATATGATCCGGTTTCGCAATAATCATAAAACATGCGGGGCACGCGGGCTTTATAAAGGCGGCGCAAATCATTGATGGATGGAGCTTGTTTAGGAGTCATGGCCACTCTTTAGCCTGAGCCCCAAAAATTTTCAAATCCTAGAATTTGCCGATCAAATTGATAAACACGCCATGATTATCATGGTTGATGTGGCTCAGTTCATCGCTGAAATCACCGAAGTTATAGCCAATGCCCATTTTGAAATTATCGCCAATTTGCCGATAGATGGCGGCCACAAAACCCAAATCCGTTTGTTGCGTTTCAGGCGACCACATGGCCCGGCCTTCAACCACAGCCGACCATTCATTCACCAAATGATAATCAAGCCGCAAAATGCCCAAATGCGCTTGCGATGCAACCCAACCCGAACCCGGCGTGCGGTCCTTGATTTCGCCAATGCGGAAGCCATATTTGCCGCCAATGGCAATCTTTTGCGTCAGCTGATACGTTGCATCAGCAGAGAATATATGTGAAATCTGCGCCGGGCTTGATGTTGTGCCATCTGCGGTCACCTGGCCATCACCGGGATTATCATAAAGGAAGTTATATTTCACCAAGGCGTTCAAACGATCATTGGTTGCTGGCCGATAAGCAAAACCAACAACGCCAGAAACATAGGCACTGTCTTTGACGTCGGTGTTGGCATCAGCAATCACCACATCCAAATTGGCCAAAGCGCGCCAATCTTTAGACATTTTTTCGCCAAGCCCCACTTGCAGCAAATAGGCCATAACTTCGCTTGTGCCATCATCGGTGGCATCGTGGCGAACTTCAAGTTTCAACTTGCCGTCAAGCCCATCCTTGTTGTGATAGGTGGCTGAAAGTGAACCAGCCTCACGATAAAGATCAGGGTTTTTAATGTTCAGGCTATTCAGGGTGTTATCAATTACCCGGCCAACTTCAACGCCGCCAATGACCCCGCTCAAAAAGCGGACAAAGGCGACAATAAGGACAATGTCTTGAGCTGGAAGTAACCGTCGATCGCATGAAATACTCCCTCGCGTCGGCGGCCTCCTTTCTCGGCGCAAGTTATCTCGCGGTGGCCGCCGCCGGTCCCGTCGCCGCCCGGGTGAACAGTCCCCTCACGCCGGAACAGTCGCTGGCCGCCTTCAAACTCGAGCCGGGCCTGCGCATTGAAGTGGTCGCCGCCGAGCCGCTGGTGGTGAACCCGGTCGCGATCGCATTCGATGAGCGGGGCCGGATGTATGTCGCGGAAAATCGCGGCTATCCCACGGGTCCTGGCGAAGGCAAACCACCCGTCGGAATTATTGCGTTGCTGGAGGATACCCACGGTGACGGACGTTACGACAAGCGCACCGTGTTCGCTGAGGGCCTGACTTTCCCCAATGGCATCATGTGCTGGCAGGGCGGTGTCTTTGTCACTTGCGCGCCCGACCTGCTCTATTTGAAGATGGATGGCTTCACGGCTGGCCATAAAATACAGGTAATCAAACTCGACGATGCGTTAGAGCCTGCGAAGCTGAAACTCATCAAGATTGATGTTGAGGGCATGGAGCATAAAGTCATTTCCGGTGCGAAGGCGCTGATCGAA
>JANXRO010000398.1 GCA_025356765.1 Hyphomicrobiales bacterium
AAACGTCAATCGTGGTGCCCGAGAACTTGGCACAGTTACGGCGATGGAAGAAGCCGGCATCAAGGTTGTGAAGATCAATTCGGCAACGGAATGGGCCAAAGATCCAAATCTTGCTTTACCCGTGATCACCGCTGCCATTCTCAATAATCCTGGCGTTAAGGCGATTGGCTATCCCGGTGGCCAGCTCCTTGGCAACGTGCCAACCTACATGCAGGCGGCCAAAAAGAAGCCGGGTGAAATTTTCAACTTTGGCTTTGATACCAGCCCGCAGATCGTTGACGCCTTTGATGGCAAATGGGTGCAACTCACTGCTGATCAGCAACCCTTCCTGCAAGGTTATCTGCCGATCCTCAGCCTGTGCACGCAAGTGGTCTATGGCCTGGGCGCGATGAATGTAGATACGGGTGCCGGTTTTGTGAACCCAGACAACTATAAAGTTGTTGGCGATTTGGCCAAAGAAGGCCTGCGCTAAGCCAAACCAGATGGGTCGCCAGTCCTCCTTGCTGGCGGCCCAACTTCAAGGAGATGCCTGATGGCTGATAGATTAATTGAGCTGCGCGAAATCACAAAATCCTATGGCAATGTTTATGCCTTGGGTGGAGTGAACCTGAGCGTCGATAAGGGCGAGGTTGTTGGATTGCTGGGCGACAATGGTGCTGGCAAATCCACCCTGATTAAAATTCTTGCCGGAGCAGTGCGCCCCACCAGTGGCGACATTCTGGTGCGCGGAAAACCAGTGACCAACTGGAATGCAGGACGCTCACGCGAATCGGGAATTGAAACTGTGTTCCAAGATCGTGCTTTGGCTGTGCAGCAATCCATCGTGCGCAATATTTTCATGGGCAACGAGAAGGGCAATCGCTTTGGCTTTCTTGATCTCAAAAAGGAAGTGAGCGAAGCCAGCCGCTTAATGCGCGAAATCGGCTTTACCTCGAGAGTCTTCACACCCAATTCGATTGTTGGCCAACTTTCTGGAGGCGAGCGCCAAGGTGTTGCCATTGCGCGTGCCATTTACAAGCAGGCTGATCTCATCATTCTTGATGAACCAACCACCGCACTGTCGCTGACGGAAACCAACAAGGTTTTTCATTTTGTGCGCCAAGTGCGCGCCAGTGGTCGATCCATTCTGTTCATTGGCCACAACATCCACCATGTCTATGACATTGCCGATCGGTTCGTTGTGCTTGATCGGGGCAAGGTTGCGCTGGAAGTTTCAAAAGCAGACATGAAATCGGCCGAAGATCTTATTCGGTTTATGGAACATGTTGCCCATCCGGAACTCACCGAGAAACCCAAAGAAAAAAACAAATCCTCGCGCAGCAAGGGAGCCGCCTGATGTCGCAACAATTACCAAATGCAGCCAAAGCTGAGGCACCCGCTGCTGATAGCTGGAACCATCCGCAAGACCAGCCTTTGCGGCGCTTCCTGACGAACAACCGCGCGGCCTTTGGCTCTCTCGCCGTGTTCTTGTTGATGCTGTTGTCTTTCACCATCGCCAATCCGGTGGTGTTCACCAGTTGGACACTTTATTCCTCGGTGCTCACCACTTTGCCGGTGGCTATTTTCCTTACTGTGCCACTGGTCTTTATTGTCACGGTGGGTGAGATTGACTTGTCATTTCCCGCCACCATGGGTTTTTCCGCTTGGATGTTCGCGGTTGTGGTCCATGCAGGCTTTGACCCTATTCTGGGCTTTGCCGCAGCCTTGGTGATGGGTGCTGTCCTTGGCTATTTCGTTGGAGCCCTCGTGGTCTATGGCAATTTGTCGTCGTTGATTGCAACGCTAGGCATGAATTTTGTTCTGCGGGGCATTATCTTGATCTTCACAGAAGGAAAATCCATCGCACTGCCAAGCTTGAATGAAAGCTGGGTGTTCAAGTTATTTTCATCAGAAGTGGGCGGCGTTCCGGTGCAAATCTATTGGGCCATCGCTTTCATCATTTTCTCGATGTTCCTTTATTCGCGTCATCGCTTTGGCGTTCACATTCACATTGTCGGTGATAATCCCGATAGCGCCGCCCAAATGGGCATCAATGTTAAACGTGTGCGTGTGGGTGCCTTTATATTCGTCGGCATCGGCGCTGCCATTGCTGGCGTGTTTTCAACGATGATAAATTTCACATGGTGGCCAACCTCAGGCGATGGCTATCTGCTGCCCGTTTTGGCATCCGTTTTTGTCGGCGGCACGCCAACTTGGGGCGGCATCGGAACAGTTCTTGGCGGTGCAATCGGTGCCCTTACAGTATCGTTCATTCAAACCGGAATTGTTGGCGCGGGGCTCAGTGGCTTCTATGTGCAGTTCTTCAACGGAGTGATCATTATCCTGTCACTGCTGGGTCATCGTTGGAATCAGATCCGCTATCGCTAAAGAAAACGGCGGTCAGTTGGAAACAAGTGGCCGCCGCTTAGATCTTTGCCCGCTGCGCCAACGCCTCAAGCATTGCGACTTTTGCTGCGGGGTTTGGCAACCTGATCCACGAGATGAAATCTACCACGCGGCGCTCTATTTTCAGTTTATGATGTTGTGCAATATCGCTGAGGCGATGATTGAGAAACGGATTTTCAAAACGCTCTAAAGTGGTTGCAACATAGGCCACAGCCGCATCCGCCATGCCATGAGCAGCAAAACCCGGAACCACTTCCTGGCGGTAGAGATCGGTTAGTCTTTTTCGAATTGCACCATCGCTCAAAATTTCGCGCACGGTTTCATTGGCCGGGCGCTTTTCAACTTGCCAAATTTCCGCAAGGAATGTGTGGCCAAGATTTAATATATGCAGCTTAAGCCGCAGATAAGGTTCGAGATCATCGGTCACCACAACTGCGGGGTGGGTGAATGGAATTTCGTGGGATGCTTCGCGCTTAATAGCCCAAAGGGCGTATGGCTCAGCAATCGCGCCAACTGGCTCAATGGCTTCAGACACAATGCGATCAACCAATGTGTCACAAATTGTTACCTGGGCAGCCAACCACGTGTTGAACGCGATATCCAATTTCCATTTTCCAGCAAGATCAACCAAAATGCGTCGCAGAACTTTGCCATTTTCAGTCACCAACTCACAAGGTAAAATCAGCAATGGCTTGCCACCTGCGCGGTGCCGTTCCACAAGTAAACTCAAAAGCTTTGCCGGAAAACTCAGAGGCACATGCTCTGCACCTTGCAAACCAACTTCATCCTCAGTTGAAACTGCGTATCCACTCTCTCCCACATTCGAAATTACAACCTGCGCGTCATGGGCGAAAAGTTCTTTCAATTCTCGCCAGTCATGGTCAGCAATCAAAGCGCCACCGATGCTTTTCACCTGCGTTGTGGTGTCTAAAATTTTTCCAACGACAAGACCGCGAATAATAACCGGATAGCCTTCCGCTGCGCCAAAGGCCGAAACACGTCCGCTGCGCTCGGTTCCGCGCG
Organism: Hyphomicrobiales bacterium; assembly: GCA_025356765.1. Taxonomy (GTDB): domain Bacteria; phylum Pseudomonadota; class Alphaproteobacteria; order Rhizobiales; family Aestuariivirgaceae; genus Aestuariivirga. The sequence goes on from JANXRO010000398.1 coordinate 3,409, forward strand.
TGGTTTTGACGACTGTGATGGGGCCAATATCCTGGCCGGCAATGCGCGCCTCATGGATGAACAAATCAGCATGGGCTTGCAAAAACCTGCTGGTGCCAAATTGAATAATGCGTTTGGTCATATTATGCGATTTCAACCAAAGCCTTGATCAAACCTTTTTTATCTTTTGCCCAATGCGGCAGATCGCGGCTTATGTCGGCAAGTGTTGTGCGATGTGTCAGAAGCTTCCCGATCGGAATTTTTTTGGATTTGATTGAAGCAATAACATGATCAAAATCAACGCCTGTCGCATTGCGGCTGGCCATCAACGTCATTTCTCGTTTGTGAAATTCACTATCAGTAAATTTAATATCGTCTTTTATAAGTCCAACAAGAACATAAGTGCCACCATGGGCCACATAGGCAAAGCTGTTTTCCATAGAGGCTTTGCTTCCGGTGGCATCAAACACCGCATCAAAACCATTCTCGTCAGATGCCTTCATAATCTTGGCCGCCGCATCGTGATCAGCGGTGATTGTATTTCGAATCTCTGTCGCAGCACTTGCCAATAACAATCGTTCAGGATCGCGGTCAACAATGGTCACTTGCGCACCTGCAATCTGTGCGAAGATTGCAGCACCCAAACCAATGGGCCCAGCGCCCACCACAAGTGCTTTGGCACCAGAACCTACGCCAGAGCGACGCACGGCATGGGCCCCGATTGCTAAAAATTCCACGGTTGCTGCTTCATCAAGCGAAAGCCCTTCAGCAGAAATAAGGTTGCGTTCCGGCAAGCTGATCAATTCGCTCATGCCGCCGTCACGGTGAACACCAAGCACGGCAATTTTCATGCAGCAATTGGGTTTGCCAATTTGGCAAGCATGACAAGTGCCGCAAGCGATATAAGGATTAATCACAACCTGTTGGCCAATTTTAAAGTGGCAAACGACAGGCGTTTCAACAACGGTGCCAGAGAGTTCGTGGCCAATCACGCGCGGATATTTCAGAAACGGATGTAAGCCTTCATAGATATGATAATCTGTGCCGCAAATCCCCGCCCGATTGATCTTGAGCAAGATCTCATCTTGCCCCCGTGTTGCGGTGGGCCTTGTCTCAACCGCAATGGCATGAGGGGCCGTGCAAATAACAACTTTCATCATCGCCTCTATTCTAACTCCACGGGGCAGACAAAATAAACTAGAGTCCGCTAAGCCGCTTCTTTTGCAAATTATCAAGATAAACCACAAGTGCAATCAGCAAACCTTCTAGCACCATTTCCCAAAACGGATCGATATCAAGAAGCACAGCCCCGTTGCTCATGGTTGTAAAAAGCACAGCACCAGCAATGGCGCCCAGAACTGTGCCGCGGCCACCAAACAGGCTGGCGCCACCAACCACCACCGCGGCAATTGCCTGAAGCTCGTAAGCATTGGCCATCGAAGGAGAAGCAATGCTCAAGCGCGACACCAGAAGAACACCAGCCAATGTCGCCAAGCCAGAACTCAACACATAGGCGACCATGGTCATTTTAAAAACCGGAATGCCTTGTCTGCGGGCAGCTTCACTGTTGGAGCCAATCGCATAAAGATATCGCCCAGTGCGGGTATAACTGAGGAGATAGTGAACACAGATTCCAACAGCCAGCATTGTGAGAAAGAGGTTGGGGATGCCGAACACTGTGCCGCGCGCGAAGAGTTTGATGTCAGGCGGTAATCCGCCCACTGTCATGCCCCCTGCAATAAGCAAGGCAAAACCGCGATAAACCTGAAGGCCAGCAAGGGTGACGATAAATGCGGGAATGCCCAGTTTCCCAACCGACGTTGCGTTGAGCGCACCAACCAGAACACCGGCTGTTAAAGCCATCCCAATGGAAAGCGGAATGCCATAACCATGGGACAAAAGTTGGGCGGCAAGAACACCGCAAAACGCGGCCACTGATCCAACCGACAAATCAATGCCAGCGATGATGATGGTGCACAAAACGCCAATGGCAATGATGCCTGAAATGGAAACTTGGCGCATCATGTTGCTGATGTTATCGCCCGTAAGGAAATTCGGCGCTGTAATTGAGAGCACGATCCACAGAATGATAGTGAACGTCACCACATAGGTCTCGACTGGCAGGCGTTGAAAAAACGCGCCCATGTTATTATTCTTCATTGAAACCCCGACAGAAATGATCAGCGAAAATAAACGCCGGGGCGAAACGAGACGCCCCGGCTTAACTGGTCGCTGCGTGTTAGTTGCCCGTGTAGGGCGACATTGTGCGCTTGGTTACGTCCATCAGACCGGCGAATGCAGGGTCGTTCATGTTTGCTTTGGTCACGGCTCCAACGCCCGTGTCAACGTTCTTGGGAAGGCGAACGCCATGTGCGGCGGCAAAACCATTAAACACGCCACCATAACCCATCATGTAAGGATCCTGCACGATCACAGCATAGATTGAACCATCGTTGAGATGTTCAACTTCGCCTTTGTCAGCGTCGAATGCAACGAGGCATAATTTGTCGCCCAGCTTCTTCTCGCTGATTGATGTGCCTGCACCCGTTCCCATTTGGGCATTGTCAGCAAATATGCCAACCAGATCGCTATCCTTCGTCAACATGTCAGCGGTCAGGCTCATGCCTTCGGCTTCTTCGTTATTGGCAACACGGTTGCCCACAAGCTTGAGGTCGGGATAAGCAGCAACGCCGTCTTTGAAACCCTTGTCGCGGGAATCCAAGGACTCATGGCCTGCCATTGCTGTGATGAACGCAACTTTACCAGCAACTTTGCCGGTGCGTTCTTTAATGCAGGTGGCCATGGCGTCAGCGGCGGCTTTGCCGCCAGCCACGTTGTCGGTGGTGAGGAACGAAGCAAACTTGTCAGTCTTAGCACCTGAATCAATGATGATCACAGGAACGCCTACCGCAGAAACGGCTGCTACTGGGTCGCCCAAAGCTTCAAAAATCGTCGGCGAAATAACAATTGCCAATGGCTTCTTTCCTGCTGCGCCTTCGAGAACAGCGATCTGACCAGCAGCGTCATCCTTTGGCGTGCCAAGTTCTTCAATTTTGATACCAAGTACTTTGCCAGCTGCTTGGGCACCCTTGAAAACTGTCTGCCAATATTCTGATGTTGTGGCTTTAACGATCACTGCAATGGTGTCTTGTGCGTGAGCTTGTGGAACAGCCATAAGTGCCATTGTGGCAACTGATGCTGCGAGTGTAATTTTCTTGAACATTTCAACGTCTCCCAAATTGTTATGCCGTCAAGCGGCAATTTCTTTATCTGTGTAACC
>JANXRO010000404.1 GCA_025356765.1 Hyphomicrobiales bacterium
TTTGCGCTGTTCAACCAACGCCTGTGCCAGCGATTTTGAAAAATCACGCTCTGGCATTTTGAAGCGAATGGCTGGGGTTGAAACAGCATGGCCCGCACCATCGGTGGCAGTTAAAACAATTTCCGCATAAAATCCGGCCCAGGCGTGGCCCGCCAAATCTGCTGTTGAAGTTTGATAAAGTGATTTTGCATTCGGACGCTGCAAGGTAATTTTGAAAACCGGCGGGTCATATAAAAATATGCCATTGCCTTCAAAGCCCGTGCCGCCGTCTTGCTCATCAGCCAGCGAGATGTCAGCTGTTACGTTTTTGATGCCATAATCATCAGACGCATTCCACTTCACTTCCAATTGCCCCAAGCCTTGGGCCTTAGGCTCGCCTACGATCGAAATTTTTGGCGCTTCATCCGCAATCAATGAAAGCGGATAAGAAGCAAGCTCGGTTTCGCCATCCATCACTTTAATCGTGACAGGGCGATCCAACGTTAACTCACTTTGAAAGCCTTGGTCATTGCTTTCACTTTTCACATTGGCCAGTGTGACAGGTGTAGTCTCCCCCAAAGCAAAAACATCAACATGGGGCTTAGCAGCATTTTGAATATGCACATTCAAAAGCGCATTGTTGGGTGTTAAAATTTCAGCTTGGGTTTTTAATTTTTCCACCATGGCGGGTGAAGATAAAAGCAACGGAGCTTTGCCGGTGTAAGCGGGGGCCTTCAACCAAGCATCAAGCACCACGGGCTTTGCCACAACGGGGTTTGAAAAATTGAAAGCCTGTTTGAAGTTTGAATTTAAGTCGCCCGTTCCCAAAACCAATGCAACCAAAGTCACCAACAGTGCCGGAAGCTTAAGCGCGCGCGGATCAAACACCCGCCACTGCGATTGGGGGGCGGCCAGCTTCACATGGGCCAAAGCCGCAAGGCCACGGCGTTTATGTTCTTCCCAAATTTCAGCGTTAGAAGATTCGGCGGCAAGTTGATCTTCAAGACTAGACGTTTCGCGGTGCTGAAGGTCGCTGTTTACTTCCAGCTTGCGCATGGCTTGCAAACGCGTTGGGTTTTGTAAACGTGTGAGTGATCGAAGGCTGTAGAGCAGCGCCAAGCCCAGCGCGGCCACAATAATCAAAGGCAAAGGCCGGGGCAGATTATTCAAAATGCCCGAAGCCAGCACGGCCACCAAAGCCGCTGCGGCAATCAACGGCCAATGCAAAGCCGCCCAAAGCTTTTCCCAGAACAAGGCCAAGCGCTGGAGGCGAATTTTGGTTTGAAGCGACACCATCGGAATCATCATATTCACTTATAGCAACATTTCGGCAAGAAAATGACTATTCCACCCGTCATTACTCTTGCCAAGGCGCTGTTTGATCAAGGCCCAACAATTCCTCATAAGTTTGGCGCGGGCGAACAATGGCCCATTGTTCCCCTTTGACCAGAACTTCGGCAATCAGCGGCCGCGTATTATAAGTGCCAGATTGCACGGCGCCATAGGCCCCCGCTGTCATCACCGCCAAAAGATCACCAGGCCCCACATCGCTAAGCCTTCTGCCCTTGGCCAGATAATCACCTGTTTCACATACCGGCCCCACCACATCAGCCTCAACAGCCTTTTCATTTCGGGCTTCATCAACGGCCAAAATTTCGTGATAGGCGTCATAAAGTGTGGGTCTGATCAGATCATTCATCGCCCCATCTTGGATGATGAAATGCTTGCCCTCATTTTCCTTTTTATAAATGACCCGCGTCACCATAATGCCCGCATTGCCCACAATCAGGCGACCGGGCTCCATCATATATTTCAAACCCAAATGACCAAGCGTGCGTTTCACCATGGCGGCATATTCATCAGGATGCGGCGGCACATCATTGGTGCCGCGATAAGGCACGCCAAGGCCACCGCCCAAATCCAAATGCCTGATATTGTGGCCTTGTGCCTTAAGGCTTGCCACCAATTCCGCCATTAACTTAAACGCCTGTTCAAAGGGTGCAAGTTCCGTGATCTGGCTCCCGATGTGCATATCAACGCCCACCACATCAATGTTGGGCAGGGCCGCGGCACGGGCATAAACTTCCGGCGCTTTGATATAAGAAATGCCGAATTTATTGTCGGCCTTGCCCGTTGTAATTTTGGCATGGGTTTTGGCGTCCACATCCGGGTTTACCCGAATGGAAACCGCCGCCCGCTGGCCCACACGCAAGGCAACTTCGCTGAGCAATTCCAACTCTGGTTCAGACTCAACATTGAAACAGGCAATGCCTTCCCGCAGCGCAAAAGCCATTTCCTTGGCGGTTTTGCCAACACCTGAAAATACAATTTTGCGCGCCGGAACGCCTGCGGCCAAAGCGCGGCGAAGCTCACCCTCAGACACAACGTCCATGCCTGCACCCAGCTTGGCCATGGTTTTAATCACGGCCTGATTGGAATTGGCCTTCATGGCATAACAAATCAAATGATCTGTATCTTTGAAAGCCTCATTCAAAACGTGAAAATGGCGTTCGAGCGTGGCTGTTGAATAGCAATAAAACGGCGTTCCCACTTCTTCGGCAAGCGTTTTCAAGTTTACATCTTCAGCATGAAGCACGCCGTTTTTATACGAAAAATGATGCATTATCCGACAACCGTTGACGCTTTGGATGGTGCGACAGGATCCCCGCGAACCCCACAGGCAGAAAGTGCGCAAATGCACATGGCGATAACAAAAAGTTTTTTCATCCGCGTTTTCCTTTGAGAGTTTTTAACCAACGCTTGGCTTCGCGCTTTACGTTGTTGGGAGCCGTGCCACCAAATGAAGTGCGAGATTTGGCAGAGGCTTCCACGCTTAAAACTTTGAACACCGAAGCGTCAATTGCTCCGTGTACAGATTGCATGTCAGCCAAAGATAATTCAGACAACAGCACATTTTTTTTCTCAGCCAGCGCCACAATGCGACCTGTGACATGATGGGCATCACGAAATGGCATTTTTAAGTTCTGCACCAACCAATCGGCAAGATCTGTGGCCGTAGCATAACCAGAATTGGCTGCGGCCAGCATGTTAGGCTTATTGGGTTCTAAATCGCGCACCATGCCGGCCATCGCAGCAATGGCCAAGGCCATATTATCCAAAGCATCAAAGGTTTGCTCTTTGTCTTCTTGCATATCCTTGGCATAGGCCATGGGCAAGCCCTTCATCATCACGGCAAGGGCCGTGAATGCGCCTAAAATACGGCCCGGTTTGGCGCGCACCAATTCCGCCGCATCTGGGTTGCGCTTTTGCGGCATGATGGATGAACCGGTGGTGAACTTGTCAGACAGTTTCACAAACCGAAATTGCGCCGAAGACCAGATGACAATTTCCTCGGCCAACCGTGACAAATGGATGGAACAAATGGTGCAGGCCGCCAAAACTTCCAAGGCAAAATCCCGCGCTGAAACGCCATCAAGCGAATTGCGCATGGGCGAGCTAAATCCCAAATCCTTGGCCGTCATCATCCGATCAATGGGGTATGATGTGCCAGCCAAGGCCGCACTGCCCAAGGGGCTTTCGTTCAAGCGCTTGCGTGCATCGCCAAAGCGACCCAGATCACGCGACAACATTTCAACATAGGCCAAAAGATGGTGGCCAAAAGTTACGGGCTGGGCTGATTGCAAATGTGTAAAGCCCGGCATCAATGTTGCGGCGTTGGTTTCCGCCTGTTCTGCCAGCGCCACCATTAAATCTTCAATGCCCTCTGAGATTTGATCGGCCGCATCACGCACGAATAATCTGAAATCTGTGGCCACTTGGTCGTTGCGTGAACGCGCGGTGTGCAAACGCCCCGCAGCCTCACCAATCAACTCTTTCAAGCGGCTTTCAATGTTCAGATGAATATCTTCCAACGCGGCTGAAAATTTAAATTTACCAGCATCAATCTCGGCCTTGATATCATTGAGGCCCTTGGTGATGGCGGCGGCATCGGCCTTGGTGATAATGCCTTGCTTGGCCAACATTGCCGCATGGGCCTTGGAACCGGCAATATCTTGGGCATATAAACGCTGATCAAAATGAATTGATGCATTAATTTCCGCCATTATGGCAGAAGGGCCTGAACTGAACCTGCCGCCCCACATTTTATTGGTCATCACGAAACCTTAATCGACAGAGAGAAGACATTTATGAACCCGAAAGCCCTTGTTGCACTGCTCGCCGTTGTTTTCATTGCAGCTGGCATTTACTGGTTTAAGCCTCTGCAAAGCAAGGTTGAAAGTGAAAGCAACGCTGGGTCCAACGCTGGCTCAATGGCGGCCTATCTAAAACAACCCACACCCAAAGACATTCCACCCTTCACCTTTGTGGATGGGGCGGGCGCCACAAAAGACCTGAGCGCATTCAAAGGCAAAGTAACACTGCTCAATCTCTGGGCCACATGGTGTGGCCCCTGCCGCAAGGAAATGCCTGAACTTTCCAAACTTCAAAAGGAATTGGGCGGCGCTGATTTTCAAGTTGTCGAACTGTCAGAAGATTTGAAGGGCTATGAAACCTCTGCCGCCTTCTTAAAAGAAGTGGGTGCTGATAATTTAACGCTTTATGCAGACCCGAAAACCCAAGCCCTCGCCGCCGTCAACGCGCCGGGCCTTCCCGTCACTTTACTTCTCAACCGCCAAGGCCAAGAAATTGGCCGCCTGTTAGGCCCAGCCCCATGGGCAGGCGACGAGGCCAAGGCGATCATCAAAGCGGCGATTGATGCCAAGTGAAAACTTCCGCCGCTTTGCTTTGGCCCTGCCGCAAGCGGAAGAAAAATCGCATTTCGGCAAAGCTGATTTTCGCGTGAACAACAAAATTTTCGCAGGCTTCAACAACAAGGGCATGACTTACGTAAAGTTGCTGCCACAACAACAAGAGTTTTTATGCGCCGCAGAACCCGACATTGTGAAGGCCCATGCGGGCCATTGGGGCAAACAAGGTTGGACATTCATTGATCAATCAAAAGCCGATGAGAACTTACTGAAAAGCGCCCTGCAAATGGCATGGCGCAATGTTGCGCCGAAGAAGTTGACGAAGTGAAGAAGCCCCCAATTTGCCATTACGGTAACTTCGCGGTGAAACTAGAACATCAAAAATATTTGCGCATATTCATGCAACTTGATTGCTCGTTGCACAGTTAAAGTTTTTCGCACCATCAATTGACCAGAAAGAGGAACCAACCATGCCAAAAGCCATCATTTGCGTCTGGTTTGACAAAGACGCCGAAGAAGCCGCGCATTTTTACGCCAAAACATTTCCCGAAAGTGCCGTCGGTGCCATTCACCAAGCCCCGGGAGATTATCCCAATGGCAAAAAAGGCGAGACACTGATGGTTGATTTCACCGTGTTGGGAATTCCCTGCGTCGGTTTAAATGGCGGCCCAACTTTCAAACACAGTGAAGCTTTTTCATTTCAGGTTTTAACCAAGGATCAGGCGGAAACTGATCGCTATTGGAATGCCATTGTCAACAATGGTGGAGAAGAAAGTGCTTGCGGCTGGTGCAAAGATAAATGGGGCCTGTCATGGCAGATCACACCGAAGATTTTGGTTGATGCCGTCGGTGCCGGTGGCGCAAAAGCCAAACGTGCATTTGAAGCGATGATGCCCATGAAAAAAATTAATGTGGCAACAATTGAAAGAGCAATTTCAGGCGTTTGAAACGGCATTTGATTTTACCCCCCATCAACGTCGTCTTCGTGGGCTTGCAAGACTTGTTGTGAGTGGCTGGAATTCTGTACGCAAATGTGGATTATGGCCATATCTATCGGGTTGACCGTACGCTGTCAAGCATTATTTTCATAATTATGAATTAATTTTGTTTTGATCCCGCTTGACATTGCACTGCAACATAAGTATGTAGCCGCAATCGCTTGTCATCCACAGATGAATACGTGAGGCTGGGTATATCCACAGCCGTTCCGGACAGGCCAAACCCCTAAAACATTCCTTTCACGTGGGAAAGTTCAGCACCAGCCCAGATGGCTTGCGCAATCATGCGCTCGGCATCATTCGGACAGGTCTGTGCTGATATCTCCGTTCCGAATGAAAGACTGTTATGATTCAATTTACCGATCTTGGCCTGAGCCAAAAACTTCTCGATGCTGTAACTCAAGAAGGTTACACCGTGCCAACCCCCATTCAAGCCAAGGCCATTCCGCCGCTGCTTGAAGGCAAGGATTTGCTGGGCATTGCCCAAACCGGCACAGGCAAAACCGCTGCTTTTGCCTTGCCTATTCTTGAACGCCTGTCGCGCCATACCGAACGTGTGGGCAAAGGCACATGCCGTGCTTTAATTTTATCGCCAACCCGCGAACTTGCTGCTCAAATTGGCGAAAGCTTCAAGGTTTATGGCAAATATCTGAAACTGACACGCGCCATCGTGTTTGGTGGCACATCCATCGGCAAGCAAGTTGAAATCTGCCGTGGCGGTGTTGACATTCTGGTGGCCACACCCGGTCGTTTGGTGGACTTGATCGAACGCCGCGCCATTTCGCTTGGCAAAGTTGAAATTCTGGTTCTGGATGAAGTTGATCAAATGCTTGATCTCGGTTTCATTCACGCCATTCGCCACATTACTGGTCTCATCCCGCGCCAACGCCAAAACCTGTTCTTCTCGGCCACCATGCCGAAGGAGATTTCAGGCCTTGCTGAAAATCTGTTGACCAACCCCGTGCGTGTTGAAATTGCACCCGTGGCGACAACGGCTGAACGTGTAAACCAACAGGTGATCCACGTTGACCAAGCCAACAAGCTGCCTTTGCTGAATGATTTGCTCAAAGACAATAACATGACACGCGTTTTGGTGTTTACCCGCACCAAGCATGGCGCTGATAAAGTTGTGCGTGGGCTTGAACAAGCCAATTATAAAGCCTCAGCCATTCATGGCAATAAATCACAAGCCAACCGCGAAAAAGCCTTGGCCGGATTTAAAGCTGGCAAAATTCTGGTTCTTGTCGCAACCGACATTGCTGCCCGCGGCATTGACGTTGATAATGTTTCGCACGTGATCAACTTTGATTTGCCGCATGTGCCTGAATCTTATGTGCATCGCATCGGCCGCACCGCGCGTGCGGGAGCTGAAGGCCAAGCCATTGCCTTGTGTGCCGGTGATGAACGTTCATTGTTGCGTGATATTGAAAAAACCATCCGCATGCCCATTCCGGTGATGAGCCATGCTTTGGGCAAAGCCGTTTTGGCCCCCGAAGATAAAGAAGCCCGCAGACCAAATGGCCGCGCCATGAAGCCCCAAGGTGGCAAAAACCATCGTGGCCAAGAAGGTTTCAAAGCCAAGCCGCGCTTTGAAAAGCCAGCTTTCGCAAAAACTGCATCTGAAAAGCCAGCCGCCGAAAAGCAAGTGGCCCAGAAGCGTGATTTGCCTGAAGGTGCAAAATGGACACCATTGGCAGGCGAACCCACAATTATGTATCAAAAGCCAAAGCCCCGTGAAGAAAAGCCAGTGCGTGAACATCAACCTTGGTTGAAGCCACGCTCCAACGATGGCCAAAACCGTGGCGGCAAAGGCCGTGGCAGCTTTGGTGGCGATAAGCCACGCAGCACATTTGTAGCAAAGCCACGCGTTGAAAAAGCTGAAGGTGAAAAACCAGCTGTTTCATTCTTTGATCATCCAGACCAACGCGCTCAAGAACGCCCCCGCCGGGATTTTGGTGATAAGCCAGCAGGTTCCTTCGGCGATAAGCCACGCGGCAATTTTGGTGATAAACCAAAAGGCCCATTTGCAGGCAAACCACGCGGCAAGTTCGGTGGCAAACCAGGTGGCTTTTCCAAGCCAGGCGGTTTTGCCAAGCCATCGGGCGGCAACTTCAAACGCCCCAACCGCGCTGAAGGCTAATCGTCATCAAACTGTCGTTTGATCGACATTAAACAAAATCACTCTGGGTCAGCCCGCACTTAAGCGGATGACCCGGAGTTTTTTATGTTCACACGCAATCTCATTTTGGCCTCAGCTCTGGCTTTAAGCTTGGCCAGCCCCGCCTTCGCGCAAACCATGAAAATGAAGCATGTTCTGCTTTTAAGTGTCGATGGTTTGCATGAAATGGATTTGGCCAATTTCATCAAGGCCAACCCAAAATCGGCAATGGCTGCTTTGGCAGGCCATGGCGTGCATTATTCAAATGCCGTATCGGCAAAACCTGCCGATTCATTCCCCGGCCTTTTGGCTTTGATCACCGGCGGCTCACCCAAATCCACCGGCGTTTATTATGATGATAGCTATGATCGCGCCCTGTCTGCACCGGGCTCTGATTGCAAAGTTAAGGGCACTGAAGTTGTTTATGATGAGTCTATCGATAAGAAGCCCGATGCCATGGATGGCGGTGGCGGCATTGATGAAGCAAAATTGCCGCGTGATGGTGCCAATGGTTGCAAGCCGGTTTACCCCCATTCCTTCTTGCGCGTGAACACCATATTCGAAGTGGCAAAAGCCGCTGGCATGACAACCGCGTGGAGCGACAAGCACCCTGCTTATGAAATCACCAATGGCCCTTCAGGCAAAGGTGTGGATGATTTGTTCGTGCCTGAAATCAATTCCAACGATGACATCACTGCCAAGGCCGCCAACACTGCCGCCTATGATGACATTAAAGTTGCAGCCATTCTGAATCAGATCGACGGAAAATCCAGCGCTGGCAAAGATGGTGCTGGCGTTCCAGCAATATTTGGAATGAATTTCCAAGCCGTCAGCGTTGGCCAAAAAACTGCGGGCTATATGGATGCCAAGGGAACACCTTCGGCAGATTTGGCAATGGCCTTGAGCCACACAGATCAATCCATCGGCAAAATGGTGGCAGAGCTTCAAGCCAAGGGCTTGGACAAGGACACACTGGTGATTGTTTCTGCCAAACACGGCCAATCAGCCATTGACCCTGCCGCCAAAAAGATCGTCGACAAAAAAATGATCCCTGCCGCCTTGGATGGCGTACAAAAGGATTTGGGTGCCAA
>JANXRO010000030.1 GCA_025356765.1 Hyphomicrobiales bacterium
ATTTCAACTAATTCTAATAATTCCGCATCATCCACCATGTCTGCTTTATTCAAAAACACCACAATATAGGGAACACCCACTTGGCGGGCCAACAAAATATGTTCTCGTGTTTGGGGCATCGGGCCATCTGCTGCAGAAACAACCAAAATCGCGCCGTCCATTTGCGCCGCACCCGTAATCATGTTCTTCACATAATCCGCATGGCCTGGGCAATCCACATGCGCATAGTGCCGCTTCAATGTTTGATATTCTACATGGGCTGTGTTGATCGTAATACCACGCGCACGTTCTTCCGGCGCCTTATCAATCATGTCATAGGCCGTATACGTCGCACCGCCCGTTTCAGCCAAAATCTTCGTGATCGCTGCCGTCAGCGACGTCTTACCATGGTCAACGTGACCAATCGTTCCAATGTTACAATGCGGCTTGTCGCGGTTGAATTTCTCTTTGGCCATGGCAAATCTCCTTAAACGGGTCGTTCAAAACAAATGGGTTACGAATACTTCTTTTTAACTTCTTCAGCCACGGCAGTTGGTACCTGCTCGTAGTGATCAAACTGCATTGTATAAGACGCACGACCTTGGCTCATTGAACGAAGGTTGTTGATGTAACCAAACATATTAGCCAAAGGCACCATGGCATTCACAATTTGTGCATTGCCGCGTGTCGATGTGCCCATGATTTGGCCACGACGTGAATTCAAGTCTCCGATAACACCCCCGAGATATTCATCAGGGGCGGTTACTTCAACTTTCATAATAGGTTCGAGCAAAACAGCGCCCGCAGTTTCAAACGCTTCGCGCATTGCGGCGCGTGTCGCGATTTCGAAGGCGATGGCTGAAGAGTCAACGTCATGGTAAGCGCCGTCAACCAAAGCCACTTTCAAATCCACCACAGGGAAACCGATAACCGGGCCGCTGTTGAGAACTGAGTTCAGGCCTTTTTCAACGCCTGGGATATATTCCTTCGGAACAGAACCACCAACGATGCGAGCTTCAAACGAGTTGCCAGCGCCTTTTTCAGCAGGTTCAATTTCCAAAATAACGCGAGCATATTGGCCTGTACCGCCAGTTTGCTTCTTGTGCGTGTAATCCTTGGTGATCTTGCGTGTAATCGCTTCACGATAAGCCACTTGTGGTGCACCAACAGTCACTTCAACTTTGTGCGTGCGCTTCAAGATATCAACTTTAATATCAAGATGAAGTTCGCCCATGCCCTTGATGATCGTTTCGCCAGACTCAGAGTCAGTTGAAACGCGGAAGGAAGGATCTTCAGCAGCAAGCTTATAAAGCGCAACTGCCATCTTTTCTTGGTCAACCTTGGTTTTTGGTTCAACCTTCATTTCGATAACAGGCTCAGGGAATTCCATCTTTTCAAGGATCACTGGCTTTGATGCATCACACAGCGTGTCGCCAGTGCGCGTATCTTTCAAACCCACCAAAGCAACGATGTCGCCCGCATGGGCTTCGGCAATTTCTTCGCGGTTGTTTGCATGCATCAGAACCATGCGGCCAACACGTTCAGTTTTATCGCGTGTTGAGTTGAGCAACGATGTGCCCTTGCCAAGAACGCCAGAATAAATACGGCAGAAAGTGAGAATGCCATATTGGTCATCCATCAACTTGAAAGCCAACAGAGCAAGTGGCTCCGTGTCAGACGATGGGCGCGTGGTTTCAGCGCCGGTCTTCACGTCAATGCCCTTAATCGCAGGACGATCTAAAGGTGAAGGCAAATAATCGCAAACAGCATCAAGCAAAGGTTGAACACCCTTGTTCTTGAAAGCCGAGCCGCAAAGCACTGGGAAGAACGAAGCGTTCAAAACAGCCTTGCGAAGCAAACGCTTGATTGTCTCGTTGGCCATAGGCTTGCCTTCGAGGTAATCGTTCATGGCTGCGTCATCAAGCTCAGCACAGGCTTCGATCATTTCAGCACGGGCTTGTTCAGCAGCGGCCAACATATCAGCAGGAATTTCTTCGTCGTGGAACGAAGCGCCAAGCTCTTCGTTATCCCAGACAACGGCCTTCATGCGCACCAAATCAACAATACCCTTGAAATTGGCTTCAGCACCAATTGGCAATTGGATAGGAACAGCACGAGCGCCCAAACGCTCTTTAATGTCTTTCAAGCACTGCTCGAAAGAAGCGCCAGTTTTGTCCATCTTGTTGCAAAACACGATGCGCGGAACAGCATATTTGTCGCCTTGGCGCCAAACTGTTTCAGTCTGTGGTTCAACACCCTGGTTGGAGTCAAGCACGCAGACGGCACCATCAAGCACGCGTAAGGAACGCTCAACTTCAATTGTGAAGTCTACGTGGCCAGGGGTGTCAATAATGTTTAAGCGCTTGCCATTCCATGTTGTTGTTGTAGCAGCTGACGTAATCGTAATGCCGCGCTCTTGCTCTTGTTCCATAAAATCCATGGTGGCAGCGCCATCGTGCACTTCACCAATCTTGTGGGTTTTGCCAGAATAATACAAAATACGTTCTGTAGCTGTCGTTTTGCCAGCATCAATGTGAGCCATAATGCCGAAGTTACGATAGTCTTCAAGTGCGTGAGTGCGTGCCATAATTCTCTAAAATCTCTTACCAGCGATAGTGGCTGAAAGCGCGGTTTGCTTCGGCCATCTTATGGGTGTCTTCGCGTTTCTTAACTGCGGTGCCGCGGTTGTTGCCGGCATCGAGCAATTCAGCAGACAAACGTTCAACCATTGTTTTTTCATTACGGCCGCGAGCAGCAGTAATAATCCAACGAATAGCCAATGCCTGGCGGCGTTCTGTGCGCACTTCTACAGGAACTTGGTACGTAGCACCGCCAACGCGGCGCGAACGCACTTCAATTGCTGGTGCAACGTTTTGCAAAGCCTGATGGAACAACTGAACAGGGTCATTCTTGGTTTTGGCTTGAACGATATCAAAAGCACCATAAACGATGCCTTCAGCAACCGATTTTTTGCCTTGAACCATAAGATTGTTCATGAACTTCGAAACAATCAGATCATGAAATTTAGGATCTGGATTGATGACGCGCTTTTCTGCACTGTGACGACGAGACATATAATGATCCCCTTACTTCGGACGCTTCGCGCCATACAACGAACGACGCTGACGACGCTTTGGCAGGCCTTGTGTATCCAAGACGCCGCGGATGATGTGATAGCGAACGCCTGGCAAATCCTTCACACGGCCGCCGCGGATCATAACCACGCTGTGCTCTTGAAGGTTATGGCCTTCGCCTGGAATATAGCTCACAACTTCGAAACCATTGGTCAAACGAACCTTGGCCACCTTGCGAAGCGCAGAGTTCGGCTTCTTCGGTGTTGTTGTGTAAACGCGTGTGCAAACGCCGCGCTTTTGCGGACAAGCTTGCATCGCTGGAACTTTGTTCCGGTATGTCGGTGCAAGGCGTGGCTTGCGGATAAGCTGGTTGATTGTAGGCATAGGGCCTTTTCTCTACCTTAAAAATCTGTTGGACCGGATCAAACGAAAAAAGCACTACCGTGTTCCAGTCCGGAACCACCGTAGCGCCAAAACCAGAGGCCCAATGAACCGGCCAGGTTCGAGGGGCATGACCTTGAATTTAGTAACTTTTTACCTCTCTGTCAGCGTTTTGAAGTGCGAAACTCCAACGGCCTGCCTTTGAGAAGTGGGCGTCTGATAGCCCATGAGTCTGAAAGCGTCAACCCCAAAATGAACTGAATCTTTGCTGGTTGTTTTAATCGTCATCAAACTATGATCATAGCCTTCTTTTGCAGTGCAATATAGGCTTTTAGCGGGTGCAATAATGCAAATAAGGCAGCCAGCGCCCCATTTGAGCCTCATCTTTGCCCCGAACGCAAGCGAGTTTGCGAGTCGACGGCGACATGACCCAATCGAAACCTAGAGGGAGAATCGATATGACCATGCCGCAACGACACTGGTGGCACGAGCTGAACACCTGGGAACCAGAATCGGCTCTTGCATTTTATGGCAGAACTTTGGGATGGGAGTTTGAACCTTCCCCCCTGCCAGATGGCGCCGCATATTGGATTGCCAGAAAAGACGGAAAACCCGTGGGGGGGATTTTTGAACTCACCGCTCCGGATTATGAAGGCATACCATCTCATTGGATGAC
>JANXRO010000083.1 GCA_025356765.1 Hyphomicrobiales bacterium
CCAATCTTCATGCAACTTCATTCCACACGCTCCGGCCAAAATCATTTCTTCCAAGGCCGCAGGCAGTGAGGCGTTGCATGAAGATTGGGGCACCACGCCTGCCGCGATTGATTGCTGTTTGAGCGTGGCCGACGCACATGATGTGCAAGTGGCCATTCACACCGACACATTGAATGAGAGCGGCTTTGTGGAAGCCACGGTGGCCGCCTTCAAAGGCCGCACCATTCACACCTTCCACACTGAAGGGGCAGGCGGGGGCCATGCGCCGGATATCATCAAGGTGGCGAGCCTGCCCAACGTGTTGCCATCGTCTACAAACCCAACGCGGCCTTACACCGTCAACACCATCGCTGAACATTTGGATATGTTGATGGTGTGCCACCATTTATCGCCTCGCATCGCCGAAGATATTGCCTTTGCAGAAAGCCGCATTCGCAAGGAAACCATTGCGGCAGAAGATATTCTGCATGATCTGGGTTGCTTCTCGATGATTTCATCGGATAGCCAAGCCATGGGGCGGGTGGGCGAGGTGGTCATTCGCTGCTGGCAGACGGCGCATAAAATGAAGCAGCAACGCGGATTTTTGGCAGGCGACAGTGGCAACGATAATTTTCGCGCCAAACGCTATGTGGCGAAATATACGATCAACCCCGCGATTGCCCATGGCATTGCGCAGGAAGTGGGTTCTGTCGAAGTTGGCAAGCGCGCGGATTTGGTGATGTGGTCTCCGGCTTTCTTTGGGGTGAAGCCGGAGATGGTTTTGCTGGGAGGATCGATTGCTGCGGCACCGATGGGAGACCCCAATGCCTCGATTCCTACGCCGCAGCCGGTGCATTACCGCCCGATGTTTGCCAGCTTCGGCAAGTTGCGCACCACTTCATCAGTGGTGTTTGTTTCGCAAGCCGCCGCAGCGAGCGGATTGCAGCAACGTTTGGGTACAGCAAAGAAAATGGTTGCCGTGAAAAATACCCGTGGCGGAATTTCCAAAGCTTCGATGATCCACAATTCGGCCACCCCAAGGATTGAAGTTAACGCGGAGACTTATGAAGTGCGCGCCGACGGTGAGTTGCTGGTGTGTGAGCCGGCAACGAGCTTGCCGATGACGCAAAGGTATTTTCTATTTTGATGACCTTACGCGCCACGTCGTTCGCTCGCGCTGCCTTCATTACCGAGGAGCCATTCGCAGAAATTTTGTTGGAGGCGCAGGAACGCCACGTGAGGCGCAAGGTGCTGGGGTTGAGCAACGGTGAAGACGTGTTGGTGGATTTTGAAAAGGCCATCAAGTTGGAAGATGGGGATTGCCTGGTGTTGGAAGACGGCCGCCTTGTGAGAATTGCGGCGCTGCCAGAAGATTTATTGGAAGTACGCGCGGAAGATGCAAATCATCTGGCAAAACTGGCCTGGCATATTGGCAATCGCCATCTTGAGGCGCAGATTGAGGCTTTGCGTATTCTTATCCGACCAGATCATGTGATTGCGAAAATGCTTGAGGGCCAAGGTGCGACAGTGGCAAAAGCCCGCGAAAAATTTTCACCCGAACATGGGGCTTATGCGCATGACCACTGACGCCTCAAAGCTTTTGATGTTGTTCAATTGGATGTCTCCCACTTTTCCCATCGGCAGTTTTGCCTATTCCAACGGGTTGGAACAAGCGATTGCCGCAGGCGGCATTCGTTCTCCCGCTGATGTGGAGGGTTGGATCAAAGACATGCTGGAAATGGGTTCAGCGTGGAATGATGCGGTTTTGTTTGCGCGCTGCTGGCATGAAAACACCGCTCACTTGAATGAGCTGGCGCAAGCCATGGCGGGCTCTTCTGAACGTTATCAAGAAACCATGCAACTCGGCCAAAATTTCTGGTCTGCGGCCCGGATATGGTTTGAGAATCTTCAGCCCACCAGCAACCTGGCTTATCCTGTGGCAGCGGGCTCAGCCTGTGCAGCAGCGGGTTTGATGGCCAGTGATGCTTTATTGGCATTCATGCAAAATTTCGTGGCAGCGCAAGTTTCAGTGGCCGTGCGGCTTGTGCCCCTTGGGCAAACCAAGGGATTGGAGATTATGAAAAACCTGGCCCCGGTGATTGAGCGCGTGGCACAACGTGCAGCAACCGCAACGCTCAAAGATCTTGGCAGCGCTACCATCGGTGCCGATATAGCCTCCATGCAGCATGAGAATCTTTATTCGCGGATGTTTCGCACATGAAAAACGGGCCCTTGCGCGTCGGCATTGGCGGGCCTGTGGGTTCGGGCAAAACCACTTTAACCGAAAAGTTGTGCAAGGCCATGCGTGATCGCTATTCCGTTGCGGTGATCACCAATGATATTTATACCAAAGAAGATGCGCTGATTTTAAATCGCCTGCAGGCCTTGCCGGAGGAGCGCATCATGGGCGTGGAAACCGGGGGCTGCCCGCACACGGCCATCCGCGAAGATGCCTCGATCAATCTGGCAGCCATCGATGAGATGGTGAAGCGCATTCCAGATCTGGATATCATTTTCATTGAGAGCGGCGGAGACAATTTGTCAGCCACTTTCTCACCCGATCTTGCAGATTTGTCGCTCTATGTGATCAGCGTTTGCCAAGGAGAAAAAATTCCACGCAAAGGTGGACCGGCGATTACGCGCTCTGATTTGTTGATTATCAACAAAGTTGATCTGGCGCCGCATGTGATGGCCGATTTATCGGTGATGGAGCATGATGCGAAAGTGCAACGGGGCACGCGACCGTTTGTGTTTACCGACATGCTGCGCCAGAAGGGGCTTGCTGAGGTGGTTTCATTTATTGAACAACGCGGTGGAATGAATTGAAGTGTTGCTTTATTCAGGCAGGCGTTAACCAGCTTGACAAGGGCCACGGGGTTGCCCATTTCAAGCGTTATGGCTTTGCCCCCTCTTAAAATTCTTCTGGCTGCACCGCGGGGGTTTTGCGCGGGTGTGGTGCGGGCCATTGATATTGTCGAACGTGCCTTGGAGATTTATGGCGCGCCAGTTTATGTGCGCCATGAGATTGTTCACAATAAATTTGTGGTTGATGATTTGAAGGCCAAAGGCGCCATATTTGTGGAAGAGCTGAGTGAGATTCCGCCAGGCGAACACCCGGTTATTTTTTCAGCCCATGGTGTGCCCAAAGCAGTTCCAGCCGAAGCGCAGCGCCGCGCCCTGTTTCAGATTGATGCCACATGCCCCTTGGTGACCAAAGTGCATATGGAAGCACAGCGCCACCATGAGCAGGGATTGGAAATTATTTTGATTGGCCACAAAGGCCACCCCGAAGTGATAGGCACGATGGGACAGCTGCCAATGGGCGCCATCACCTTGATCGAGACGGTTGAAGATGCCGAGGAAATCAATGTGCGCAGCGCTGAGAAGCTGGCCTATGCAACACAAACCACGCTTTCGGTTGATGACACCAGAGATGTGATTGCGGTGTTGCAGCGGCGTTTCCCTTTGATCAAAGGGCCGACGCGCGAGGATATTTGCTATGCCACCACCAACAGGCAAGAGGCGGTGAAATCCATTGCGGCGCATATTGATGCGTTGATTGTGGTGGGTGCGCCGAATTCATCTAACTCCATGCGTTTAGTTGAAGTGGGTGAACGGAACGGGTGCCCGAAAGGCTATCTCGTGCAACGCGCCACGGATTTGGATTGGAATGCACTGGGCGGTTTGCAAGTGGTGGGGCTTTCGGCGGGAGCTTCGGCACCCGAAATTCTGGTGAATGAGATTATTGACGCTTTTCGTTCGCACTATGATGTGACGGTTGAGAACGTGACCTTGCGCGAGGAAAACGTGTCTTTCAAGTTGCCGCGTGAATTGCGCCAGCCCGCTGCATGAGTGCCAAGACTGTTGTTATCCACACTGATGGGGCGTGTTCGGGCAACCCGGGGCCCGGAGGCTGGGGCGCGATTTTGGATTATGGCGGCACCCGCAAGGAGCTTTCTGGCGGGGCGGCGGAAACGACCAACAACCGCATGGAGTTGATGGCGGCGATTGAAGCCCTGGGCGCGTTGAAGCGGCCATGCATGGTGGAAATGCATGTGGACTCCGTTTATGTGAAAGATGGAATTACCAAATGGGTGCAAGGCTGGCAGCGCAATGGCTGGAAAACTGCCGATAAAAAGCCGGTTAAAAATGTGGCGTTGTGGCAGGCATTGGTGGAGGCGATTGCGCGACATCAAATCACCTGGCACTGGGTAAAGGGCCACGATGGCAACCCTGAGAATGAACGCGCTGATGAACTGGCGCGGGCAGGCATGGCACCTTTTAAGGCTTTGGGTTCAGGAGAAAAACCACGTAGCCTTTGAACATTGGGTTCAATTTTAATTGATCGGGGGCCGCCCAATCACCATTCTGCACCAAACCGATTTTAAATGGGATATTCAAGGCGCCAAGTTTTTTAAGATAAGTTTCGTAACCCGCAATTACGTGGCGGCCCTGATAAATTTGAATCACAATTTCATCCACCACGCCGGAAAGCGCTTGCAGGCCGCGCGGGTCTCCGTTCGCGCTCCAATCGAGCAGACCCGTGACACCCAAGAGATAGGCTTTGGGCAGCCGCGCACGAAGCTTGGTTAGAAAGCTGGCGTATTCATCCAAGTGTTTGGTGCCAGCATCAAAATCTATTTGCAGGCCCGTGACATTATTGCCAGCGGTTTGCCACGCTTCAAGATGGTTCAGAATATCTTCGATAATGCCGTTGTTCCAGCCAATGGTTTGGGCGCGGTAAACGATCCAGATTTTGCGGCCCAATACCTGGGGCGCGGCACTGCGCTGGGAAATGATGTGAGGGTGCTGTTGGCCCGTGACTTCACCCGCCAGAATGTAGATCTCTTGGGCCTGCTTTAGGGCAGGCTGCGGCTGAACCCCAGCCCAAAGCCAAAAGGAACGATAATTTTCGGCTTGAATGATTTCAGCTTTGGCAGCGCTTGCATACAGGGGAAGGAGGATGCAAAGCGCAAAAATTTTACCAATAATAACGTAATTCCTTGGCCCAATTGGTGTTGGCATAATTTTGCTTCAGCTCATCATACCAGCCCTTGCGAGCGGACGTTGCCACGTCTTTTCCGCCGCAGTCATTGGCGTGGGCGGGTTCATAACAGTGCACGGCGCGGAACAGAGCGTAAGCGCGTTCTTCACGCGGGGCCGATTTATCTTTCATCACGTCAGCGTAAATATCGCCACGGTAAATCTTCTCGCCGGAAAAAATTGTTCCGGTTCCACCCAAAACATCTTTGTCGGTGACAACAGCATCGCCGATACCGGTCAACCGGAAGAAATCGCCGAGGCACATTCTGGCGCGAATGTCTTTGGGGTTTGCATCAAGCTTGGTCGCAAGCTTGAGAATGCCGGGGCAGATATAATCTTGCTTGCTTCCTTCCCAGCGGAAGCTGGCAAACCTGTCGTCTGGCGCGGGTTTGGATGTGTCCGCTGCAGGCACAGGTTCTGCCGGCAGCAAGGCATAGTCTTCAGTGAAGGCTTTGAAATGGCCTTGCACCAGATCACGCGAAAACAGGCGAAACAAGGCGGTATCTCGCTCATCTTGCGGGGCTGTGGTGGAAGTGGTTTGCTGGCGCAAAATAATCGGGCCCGCAACATATTCAAGAAGTTGTTTGCGAATGGACGGATCTTGAATCAAACTTGCTGCCTCAAAATCTCCGCCGATTTTTTTATGGCGTTCATCAAACATGGCGAGTGCGAGTTCTAAAGTGCCGCGCTGATAGGCTGATGTTGTGGCAGGAAACATGGCCACATAGGAGGTGCGCACCGTGTCGTCGCCCGTCGCATCCCTGGCTGCATTGCGCAGAAGCTGGCGACTGAAGTCAAGATAGCTGAAATCCGGGGGAATGGGCTTTTCCGGCAACAGTTTTAAAACTGCTTTGGCGTTCTTATCAACAAACCAGGCGTGGGCGGCGAGGAGATAATCAAACAGTTCCGGTTGCGAGGCAAAGCGTTGGCGCTGCGCCTCTAGAACATCGGTTTTTAAATCAATGATTTGTTTGTGCTTCTCATCTGCATGCTCGCGCATCAGGCGGAAGTCTTGCACGGCCAGCACCATGGGGTTGAGGGCGTTATCGGCATAGGCTTCGATGGGCAGTTTCAAATCCATCTCATTCACCACTTCAAGGCTGGCCGCATTCACCTCACTATCGGCAACCAGCTTGGAATAAGTTGCAAGTTGTTTGGATTTGTCGCCGCCCAACCAATAAGCGCGGCGCAGAAGGCCGGTGGCAGAGGCTGCATAGTTGCCGGTTGGATAGTCTTTCAAATAAAGCGTAAGTGCATCGATAGCTTTGCTGACTTTGGCGGCATCAACCTGGTTTTTTTGCATCGTGCCATATTCATCGAAGGCAGTGGCCTGAGCATCTAACAGCAAGATGCGCGCCACCATATAGCGCGATGCTTCTTTCACCCAGGGTTGGCTGGCGTTTTGCAAAGCAACAAAGTTGGCAGGATCAAAATGGCTGACGTCATAGAAATTTACGATCGCTTCGAGATAGACAAGAAACTCTTTGCCTGAGGCTGACTTTACGTCGGTTGACAGCGCCTGTTTGGCAGAGACATCGGGCGCTTTTGCGTGCTGACAGTTGATGGCACCGCGCGCTTCACCTAAAACTTTCTTTTCAAGCTCCGAGAGATCAGTGGCCGCTTTGACGGCTGCGATAAATTGGGTGCCGCCTGTCGAATCGCTGATACAGATGGTGCCCTCGCCGCTGGTTTGCGGATCCGGGCTTTCTGCCGCTGGCGCTGGTTCTGGCGTCAGCGCTTCGACCAGACCAGCGTAATCAACGGGGTTTGCATCATTGGGCGGAAGATAGTGCCGGTCATTCACCCCCAGTTTTTTGAGCTTCTGCTTATGGGAATCAGCCATCAGATAAACCAGGTTCACCCGTGTGTCGTTGGAAGGGGACAGAAAGCCCATGCTGTCACAGCCCGTGAAGCCTGCATGAAAAACTTTCATGGTGGGCGAGCAGCCAGCGTCGCCACTGGCCCAAGCTGACACGCTAAAAATCGCAGCAAAATACCAGAACAGCAGTATTCGGATGAGATGGCGCATTTTGCTTCTCCTGCAGGAGACGCTAGTGCATTGCTGCCTGATTGGAAAGTGGCGTGTGTAAACTAGATTTGCGAAAGGAGGGTTTCAGCACCGGAAACGTTGACGCCGGATTTATCTTCCACATTAAGCTGTTTCACCACTCCGTTTTCAACCAGCATGGAATAGCGCTTGGAGCGCAGGCCCATGTTAGCCATGGCTAAATCAATATCCAGGCCCATGGCCTTGGCGAATGCACCATTGCCATCTGCCAGCATTTGAATTTTGCCATCCGCGCCAGCGTGTTTGCTCCATGCTTTCATCACATGCGGGTCATTCACCGAGGTGCAGGCAATGGTATCAACACCCTTGGCTTTTAAGGCCTCGGCATGTTCAATAAAGCCGGGCAGGTGGTTCACCGAGCAGGTGGGAGTGAAAGCCCCGGGCACGCCAAACAGCACAACTTTTTTGCCCGCAAAAATCTGATCGGTTGAAAGTTTAATCTGGCCATCGGCGTTGAAGCTGATGAATTCTGCGGCGGGCAGTTTATCGCCGATTTTGATTGTCATTGGGTAATCTCCTGGTGGAAGATCACCTATGCCACGGTAACTGTTTGTTCAAGCCCCTCGCGGTCTACCACTGCCGTAATCCGCAACTGTTTGCCCTGAACTTTTTGATTGGCGGTCAATCCGTCGATTTTTAATTTAGCGTAACCCATGCCGAAGGTTGGCTTGCGGAAATAGAGATTTTCCGGGCCGTCGACAAAGATATCTTGAACCACTTGGGCGAGGGATATTTCCAACTCGTCGCCTTTTTGCGTGGCTTTGCTTACGAAATCTGAAGCCTTGGGCACCCGCTCCAGATATTTTTGCATCAGGGTATCGTCGGCCACAGCCGTTGATAGATCGGCAGCAAATTTAGCCGGGCGGCAAATATTTTGGCAGACGCCGAAGAACGCGGATACCTTGCCGC